>JAOPWW010000020.1 GCA_025965495.1 Frankiales bacterium | reverse complement strand
ACGCAGGGCCGCCAGCCGCGCGCCTCGGTCTGGGCGCTGTCGACCCCGCTCGTCGTCGCCGGGCACGCGCTCGGGCTGCTGCAGGCGCCGCCCGAGGCCGTCGAGGCGACCGCCGCGCGCCTGGAGGAGCTGGCTGCCCGCTGCCGCCCCGACGCCGACACCGTCGTCAACCCCGCGAAGCGCCTCGCGCTGGAGCTGTCGCGGACCGTGCCCGTGCTGTGGGGCACGTCGCCGATGACCGGCACCGCCGCCTACCGCGCGGCCTGCCAGCTCAACGAGAACGCGCAGTACCCGGCGACGTGGGGCGTGCTGCCCGAGGCGAACCACAACCAGGTCGTGGCGTTCGACGGGCCGTTCGCCCGTGGGCTGCGCACCGAGGCGGACCTGTTCGCGGACCCCGACGACCTCGGCCACGACGTCGTCGAGCCGCTGCCCAGCCTGCACCTGGTGCTGCTGCGCGACACTGAGGAGCACCCGCAGGTCGCCCGGCGGGCCGACGTCAGCACCGAGCTCGCCCAGGAGCGGGGCATCGGGGTGTCGGCGCTGGTCGCCGAGGGCGCCAGCTCCTTCGAGCGGCTCGCCTCGCTGGTCGGCCTGCTCGACTGGGCCAGCACCTACCTCGCCCTGCTCGAGGGCACCGACCCGACGCCGGTGGACGCCATCACCGCGCTCAAGCAGCGGATCGCCCCGTGACCGGCTCGACCCGGTGAGCGCCGGCGGCGAGGGCGGTTCCACGGCGATCGTCGCGGCGCTCGGCGCGAACCTGGCGATCGCGGTCGCGAAGTTCGTGGGCTTCCTCGTGACGGGGTCGAGCTCGATGCTCGCCGAGTCGGTCCACTCGGTCGCCGACTCCGGCAACCAGGGGCTGCTGCTGCTGGGCGGCAAGCAGGCCCGGCGCGCGGCCGACGAGGACCACCCCTTCGGCTACGGCCGGGAGCGGTACTTCTGGTCGTTCGTCGTCGCCCTGGTGATCTTCACGCTCGGCGGCGTGTTCAGCCTGTACGAGGGCGTGCACAAGCTGCGCGAGGCGCTCGACCACGGCGGGGAGCTCGACAGCCCGCTCGTCGCCGTCGGGATCCTCGCCTTCGCGATCGTCGCCGAGGGCTTCTCCTTCCGGACGGCGGTCCGGGAGTCCCGCCCGCTGAAGGGCGCGCAGTCCTGGTGGTCGTTCATCCGGACCTCCAAGACGCCCGAGCTGCCCGTGGTGCTGCTCGAGGACTTCGGGGCGCTCGTCGGCCTCGCGCTCGCGATGGTCGGCGTCGTCCTCACCGCGGTCACCGGGGACCTGCTCTGGGACGCGCTCGGCACGCTCTCGATCGGCGTGCTGCTCGTGCTGATCGCCGTCGTGCTCGTGGTCGAGATGCGTGGGCTGCTGCTCGGCGAGGGCGCGACGTCGGTCCAGGTCGCGCAGGTCCGCAGCGCGCTCGTCGGCGACGGGGTCAGCCGGGTGATCCACCTCAAGACGCTGCACCTCGGCCCGGAGGAGCTGCTCGTCGCGGCCAAGATCGCGGTCGAGCCGGGCCTGGACGTCGCGGGGGTGGCCGCAGCGATCGACGCCGCGGAGGTCCGGGTGCGGGCGGCCGTGCCGATCGCCCGCGCGATGTACCTCGAGCCCGACCTCTACCGCGAGCCGGTCTAGCGCCGCCGCCGCCGCGTGCCGAGGGTGCGCGGGGTGGTCGTCCGCAGGGCCAGCGACGTGAGGCCCGGCCCCAGCTCCCGGGCCTGCACCTCCCACGCGCCGCCCAGGACCTCGGGCACCGCGCGGCCGAGCCAGTCCTGCGCCTGACGGCGCCCGTCGTCGCCCACGACGACGCCGACGACCTCCCACTCGCCGGGCCGCCGCACCGCCCGCCGCACCACGGGCCAGATCTCGGCGTGGTCGACGACCGGCACGTCCGCCGGCCAGTCGAGCTCCGGCAGGCGGCTCCCGCGTCGGCTGTTGCAGACCCGGTGGGCCAGGCGCAGGTTCGCGTCCTCGTCGCCGCCGCCTCTGGCCCTCGGGACGACGTGGTCGACGCTGCCGGCCTCGCGCGCACCTCGTGGCGCACCCGGGTCGACGTCGTTGCCGCACAGCCAGCAGGCCGGGCCGTCGCGCTCGGCGAGCGCGGCGGGGCTCAGCACCGGCGACCCGTCATCGACGTCCAGGGTGCACGACGACGGCCCGCCTCGCGAGGGCGAGACAGGCCGTGGTCGGGACGTGCGGGGTGCTGCTACGCGCGGGCGGCGCGCTCCGCGGCGCGCTCGGCCTCGCGGGAGGCCTTCTCGCGGGCCTGCAGCGCAGCGAGGACGTCGGCGTCGGCCTTCTCCTGCTGCGCGGCGGTCATCGTGCCGACGGCGCCGTCGAGCTGCGCCTTCGGGGCGGCCGTGACGGCCTTCTCGGCCTGCGCGATGCGGGCCTGGTCGGCCTGGAGCGCCTGCTGCGCGGCCTGGGCCTTCTTCTGCGCGGCGGCGTCGATGCGGGCCTTCTCGGCCTTCTCGCGCTGCGCGGTCTCCTTCGCGACGCGCTGCTTCTCGGCAGCCTCGTCCTTGCGGGCGTCGCGGACGGCGGCGTCGGCCTTGCTCGCCGCGGCCTCGCGGGTGCGCTCGACCTGCGCGCGGCCCTGCTCGCGGGTCCGCTCGGCCTCGGCGGCGTGCTCAGCCGCCTTCGCCTCGAGCTCGACGGCGGTCTCGACGACGTCGGCCCGCTTGCGGAGGGCGGCGCCGCGGGTCACGAGGGCCTGGTCACCGAACAGCGCGCCGGCCTTCTCGTCGAGGGCGCCGAGGGCGCGCTCGTAGCCCAGGCGGAGGGGGGACTCGTCGGCCAGGTAGGTCGGCCGGGCGAGCCGGTAGGGGAGCACGAGCGCCTTGTACTGCAGCGCGCCGAGCTTCTTGGGGAGGGCGAGGACGTCCATGCGGGTCTCCTGGGTGGTCTGGGTCTAGGCCTGAGCGGCGAGGCGGTCGGCCTCGGCGCGTGCACGGGCTGCGGCCTGCTCGGCGAGCTGGGCCTGGGTCTGCTCCTGGCTGGCCTCGCGCTCGACCTCGGCGGCCCGGCGGTCCGCGGCGGCCTGCTCGGCGACGACGCGCCGACGGGCCTCCACGACCTCGCGGTCGGCCTCGGCCTCGGCCTTCGCGGTGCGCTCGGCCTCCTCGCGGGCGAGGCGGGCCTCGACGGCCTCCTCCTGCACCTCGGCGCTGACGTCGGCGGCGGCGAGCTTCGTGGCCGCCTCGCGCTCGGCGGCGGCGCGCGCGGCGTCGGCCTCGGCGCTGGTCTGCGCGATCTCGGTGGCGGCCTGCTCGGCCTGCACCTGGGCGACGGCCTCCTTGGCGAGGGCGTCCTTGCGGGCGGCGGCCTCGGCCTGCTGCAGCTGGCCCTCGGTGGTCAGGCTGTCGTTGCCGGTGACCGCTCCGGCCACCTCCTTGACCTTGCCGGTGACGGAGGCGAGCAGGCCCTGGCGGGCCTCGTCGGCGGTTCCGGGCACGGGGTGCTCCTCGGGTTCGGCGTAGCGGGTGCGTCCCCCACTGCTTGCCCGGGTGCTAGCAGGTGCAAGCACGGAGCGGCCGTCTGCTGGGTCACACCGTCCTACTGTCGACCGCGTGCCTGCTCTCGCGTCCGACGTCGCCGACCCGGCCCTGGCCGAGGCCGGGGCGCGCCGGACCGCGTTCGCCGAGCGGGCGATGCCGGTGCTGGCCCGGCTGCGGGAGCGGTTCGCGGCGCAGCGGCCGCTGGCCGGCCTGCGGGTGGCGGCCTGCATGCACGTCACGCCGGAGACCGCGGCGCTCGCGAGGGTCCTGCTCGCGGCCGGAGCCGAGCTGCACCTCGCCGCCTCGAACCCGCTGAGCACCCAGGACGACGTCGCCGCCGCGCTGGTCGCCCTCGGCGTCGGGGTGCACGCGCGCCACGGCGCGGACCGGGAGGTCTACGCGCGCCACCTCGACGCGGTCCTGGAGGCCCGCCCGCACCTGCTGCTCGACGACGGCTGCGACCTGCTCAACGTCCTGCACCGGTCGCGGCCCGACCTGCTCGAGGGCGTGCGGGCGGCCTGCGAGGAGACGACGACGGGGGTGCTGCGCCTGCGCCAGATGCACGCCGAGGGGGCGCTTCGGGTGCCGGTCGTCGCCGTCAACGACACCGCGGTGCAGCTGCTGGTCGCGAACCGGCACGGCACCGGCCAGTCGACGCTCGACGCCGTCGTGCGCTCCACAGGGACGCTGCTCGCGGGGGCCACCGTCGTCGTCGCGGGCTACGGCTGGTGCGGCTCGGGGATCGCCGAGCGGGCCCGGGGCCTCGGGGCGTCGGTCGTCGTGACCGAGGTCGACCCCGGGCGGGCGCTGGAGGCGGTGCTCGACGGCCACCGGGTGATGCCGATGGCGCAGGCCGCCCCGCTCGGCGACGTCTTCGTCACCACGACCGGCAGCCGCGACGTCCTGCGGCCCGAGCACTTCGCCGTCATGCGCGACGGCGCGGTGCTGGCCAACGCCGGGCACTTCGACGTCGAGATCGACGTCCGGGGGCTGGCGGCGGCGGCCGTCGAGGTGCAGCGGGTGCGGGCGCACGTCGACGAGCACGTGCTGCCCGACGGGCGCCGCCTGCTCCTGCTCGCCGAGGGCCGGCTGGTGAACCTGTCCGCGGCCGACGGGCACCCCGCCGCGGTCATGGACGTGTCGTTCGCCGTGCAGGCCCTGACCCTGGAGCACCTGGCCTCCACCGACCTCCCGGTCGGGGTGCACGAGGTGCCGGGCCGGATCGACGCCGAGGTCGCCCGCACGAGGCTGGAGGCGACCGGCGTCGGCATCGACGTCCTCACTCCCGCCCAGGAGCGGTACCTGTCGAGCTGGCGTGCCGGCCGGTAGCTACGCCCTCGCCGGCGGCACCGTCGAGGAGTTCCGCTGCGCCGCCGGCCCGCGCGGCTGGCGCTACGTCGGCACCCGGCCCGGCTGGACCCTGGACCTCACGGTCGACGCCGCCTGGCGGCCCGTGCGGCTGCTCGTCGTGGCGGGCGGGGTCGAGCTGCGGGGCGGAGCGGTCGGCCCGGAGCTGGTGTGGCGGCGCGGGGAGGTCGAGCACGCCGCGGAGGCCGTCGGCTTCACCGGGGACAGCCCGGCCTTCGCCGTCGTCACCGCGCGGCAGCTGAGGCTCGACGTCGGGGGGACGGCGCGCCTGCGGCTGGTCCGCCTCTCGCCCGCGCTCGGGGCGCTAACAGTCGACGAGGGCTGGGGCCGGACGCCGGACGTGGAGGAGGCCGAGCGCTACGAGGTCGCCGACCTGGCCTCGGGGGAGCGCCGCGAGGTCCACCTCGTGGGGGACGTCGTCGTGGCCGCGACGGGCGTGGAGCTGGCAAGCCTGACACCGGCGTGACCGGGTTGGGCCACCCCG
>JAOPWW010000010.1 GCA_025965495.1 Frankiales bacterium | reverse complement strand
CGCCGCCGTCGGGACGGGGCGGGGCGGGGGCGGTCAGGCCGTCCCGCTGGTGGGTCCGGGCGGAGCGTCGCGCCGCACCAGGGCCGCGGGCCGCACGGCTCCTGCACCGAACCGGAGCGCAGCGCGGTCGACGGCCTGCTCGGCCTCCCGCCACCCCGAGTCCTTCTCCCCCAGCAGCAGCTGCCGCGGGGCCTCGGCGGCGTCGACGATGCCCTCGACCCGCACTCCGACCAGCCGGAGCCGGGCACGCTCGAGCCCGAGGGCGTCGAACAGGCTGACGGCGGTCTCGTAGACCTCGCGCCCGACGTCGGTCGCCTCCTTGAGGGTGCGGGAGCGGGTGATCGTGGTGAAGTCGGAGAACCTGACCTTGATCGACACGGTGCGACCGACGTGGTGCTTGGCACGCAGCCGGGCGGCGGTCCGCTCGGACAGCCGCAGCAGCTCGCGGTGGATGACCTCGGGGTCGTCGATGTCGACCGGGAAGGTCTCCTCCGCGCCGACGCTCTTGTCGGGCTCGAGCGGCGTCACCCGACGCTCGTCCCGACCCCAGGACAGGGCGTGCAGGTGGCTGCCGACGCCGTTGCCGAGCGCGCGCTGCAGGGTCGACAGGGGGGTGTTGGCGATGTCGCCGACGGTGTGCAGCCCGAGCTTGTGCAGCACCTCCTCGGTCTTCTCCCCGACGCCCCACAGCGCCCCGACGGGCAGCGGGTGCAGGAAGGCGACGACCCGCTCGGCCGGCACGACGAGCAGCCCGTCCGGCTTGCACCGGGCCGAGGCGAGCTTGGCCACGAACTTCGTCGTCGCGACGCCGACCGAGCAGGTGATGCCCTGCTCGTCCTCGACGGTCGCCCGGATCCACTCGCCCACCTGGCGAGGCCCCCCGAGCCGACGCGCGGCCCCCCGGACGTCGAGGAAGGCCTCGTCCAGGCTGATCGGCTCGACGAGGGGGCTGATGGAGCGGAACACCTCCATGACGCCGTGGCTCACCTCGGCGTAGGCGCTGTGGTCGGGGCTGATGACCACCGCCTGCGGGCACAGCCGGCGGGCGCGGGCCATCGGCATGGCGCTGTGGACGCCGGACGCCCGGGCCTCGTAGGTCGCCGACAGCACGACGCCGCGCGACCCGCCGCCCCCGACGATGACCGGCAGGCCGCGCAGCTCGGGCCGCGTGCGCAGCTCCACGCTCGCGTAGAAGGCGTCCATGTCGACGTGGAGCACGGTGCAGCCACGGTCGTCGCCGGGCGGACCCTTGGGCGGACCGATCGCGGGCACCCCGCCGCGGCTCACCTGCTGGCCCCGCGCGGCTCAGGCAGGACGGACGGCGAGGACGTGGAGCTGGGTGGCGAGGTCGCGGAACGGCGGGCGGTCCGACAGGGCTCGCTCGAGCGCGAGCAGCGCGGCAGCCGCCCCGGGCTCGACGTCGAGGACGGCGCTGGGCACGAGGTCGGCCACGACCCGCACACCGTGGACCTGCTCGACCACGAGGCCGGCCCGGACGATGAGCTCGGCGAGCGCCGCGGGGTCCCAGCGACGTGCGGTGCCGTCGCCGGGTCCCCAGCGGCCGGCGGGGTCGGACAGCACGTGCGCGGCCTCGTCGGGCCGGCCGGCCAGCGCACGGGCCAGCACGGCAGCGGCGCGGTTGGGGGCGAGCAGGCTGAGCCGACCGCCGGGACGCAGGACGGCGGCGACGGCCGCGAGCGCCGCCGCCGGGTCGTCGACGACCTCGAGCACGCTGTGGCACAGGACCAGGTCGACGCCGCCGTCGAGGCCCTCGAGCCCGGCCAGCAGGGTCGGCAGGTCGGTGGCGTCGCCCTGCACGGCCCGGACCCGGTCGGCCAGCCCGGCGTCGCCCGCGCGACGGGACAGGGCCGCCAGCGAGTCGGGGCTGGGGTCGACCACGACGACGCGGTGACCGGCCTCGGCCAGCGGCACGGCGAAGCCACCGCTGCCGCCGCCCGCGTCGACGACGTCGAGGCCCCTGCCCTCAGGGTCCGCCTCGGACAGGACGGCGGACAGCACCTCCCACACGACGGCGGTGCGGGCCGAGGACGCCGGCCCACCACGCCGGACGGGGCGAGCCCCACGGGCTCCCGGTCCGTCCGCGGCACCGACCCGCTGAGCCGTGCTTGCCGGACCGCCGGTGCTGCCGGCGTCGCCCGTGCTGCCGACGTCGCCCGTGCTGCCCGCGTCGCCCGTGCTGCCGACGTCGCCCGTGCTGCCGGGGTCGCCGTCGTGCCCGCTGGTGTCGTCCACGCCGCTCCCGCGCTCGGCGTCGCGGACCACGACGCGCCTGCCTGCGAGCGTAGAGCGGTGGCGGCGCCGGACCGGCCGCTCATCCGCCCGAGCTCCCGCTGCTCGAGTGCCACAGCTTGCGCGGCGCACCCGGCGCCCCCTTGCCGCGGGAGGTGCCGGTCCCGTCGCCGGCCGGCATGACGTCGGCGTAGGGGTTGGCCTTGAAGCCGGTGGCGTAGACGTGGACCGCACCTCCGACCCCCGAGTGACCGGCCCCTCCCCCGACGAGCGGCGGGCTGGTCATGACCGGGCGCGAGGCCCGGCTGGCCGCCGCACCCTGCACGGCCGCCTCGGTGACGGTGGCGGGCGTGTCCATGAGCTCGGCGACGGCGTCCATGCCGCCGTGCTGCCAGGCCGCGAACAGCGCGGGCAGCTCCCAGCACCCGACCGCCTGCATCGACACCCCGCGAGGGCCGGTACGGCGGACCAGCCCCCGCACGACGAGCAGCCAGGAGTGGAAGACGGTGGTGGCGTAGCCGACCTGGGCGTCCTCGAAGAAGGTGGCGTCGAGCGGGCCGGTGCTGTCGTCGAGGGTCACGAAGATGACGCGCCGGCCGGAGCGGATCGGCGGCGTCTGGGTCGCGACCTTCACGCCCGCCACGAGCACCTCCTGCCGGGTCCGGCAGCCCAGGAGGTCCCGGGCCTTCGTCGTCCCGAGCTCGGCGAGGAAGCCGGCGTAGGCGTCCATGACGTGGCTGCTGACGTCGAGGCCGAGGACGTCGAGCTCGGCCCGCACCCGCTCGGCCTGGTTCATCTCGGGCAGGCCGGACGCCTCGGTCCCCGGGGCGTCGTCGAGGTCGAGGGTCAGCTGGACGTCGACCGGCTCGGGCACCGAGGCGGCCTGCGACTGCTTGGCGGCCCGGGCCCGGACGTCGTCGAGGGCGATCAGCTCGCCCTGGGCCGCCGGGGACACCGTAGGCGCCTTGCGCCGGGACCCGCCCCGGGACGCCTTCTGCACCGACCGGCTCCAGCGGTCGAGCTCCGCGACCTGCAGGAGCAGGTCACGGCGGGTGACCTGACCCCGACGGCGGCCCGGGACCGGCGAGCCCAGGCCGTAGAGGCTGTCGAAGGCCCCGGCGACGACGAGCCGCTCGACGACGGGCCGCGACACCGCGGCGCGGTGCCAGAAGTCCGACAGCGATCCGAAGGGGCGGCCGGCGACGATGCGGGCCACCTCGGCGTCGTTGATGCCCTTGACCTCGGCCAGCCCGATCCGGATGCCGTACCCCCGGCCGTCGGGCAGCCCGGGCGCGACGGTGCGGGGACCGCGCAGGGGGTCCGACGGGTCGTCGGGACGGCTCGGCCCGGCGGAGCGGTGGGGTCGGGAGCTGGACCGCACCTCGTCGAGGGCGTCGTCGAGCTGGTCGAGGATCTTGGGCGGCGGCTCGTCGAGGACGCCGACCTTCTCGACCGTGTAGCCGGCCTCGGACAGGTTGACGTCGAGCTGCAGGACGGCGATGCCGAACTGGCGGGCGTCGTCGAGGATGAGCCGCTTCGGGTACATGCCCGGGTCGTGGGTGAGGACCCCGGCGAGGAACGCCGCGGTGTGGTGGGCCTTGAGCCAGGCCGA
>JAOPWW010000539.1 GCA_025965495.1 Frankiales bacterium | reverse complement strand
ACGGCCTGGTCCTGCAGCGGGGACACGACGCCGGGCAGGAAGTCCTGGTAGCGCTGGCAGTCCGACTGCGTCACCGCGTTCGGCGCCTGGCCGGAGAGCTCGGCGACGTAGTTGTCCAGGCTCAGGTGGCCGATGCCGTAGTACTGCCGCAGCAGGGCGCCCTGGCTCGGGAGCGTCTTGTACAGGTAGGTGTTGCTGTTCTGCACGAAGGCGGCGTCGAAGCTCTTGTTCTCGAGCTCGATCACCCACACGTGCTTCAGACGCGGGGTGCCGGTCGCGGTGGCGGCGCCCGCGGGAGCAGCCGCCGAGAGCGCGGTCGGGACGGCGCAGGCGAGCACGGCCAGGGCGGCCGCGAGGGCGCGCCTCACTGCGCGGTCCGCGAGCCCGGACGCACGCCGACGAGCCGCGTCACCGCTCCGCCCGGAAGTCCCACAGCGCCACCGGGGCGACCCCGGCGGGTGCGAGCAGCAGCTCGCCGTGGCCCTCGGTGACCGGCACCGTGAACGTCCGCGTCGTCGTGCGGCCCGGGGGCAGCGGCGTCGTGAGCAGGTCGGTCGCGGTCGGCAGGACGTCGTGGGGGACGGGGGCGGCGGCCCCGGTCTGGTCGTGCAGGTCGAGCAGGCGCACGTCGCGCGGGCCGACGACGACCGATCCGGACAGCGGCGTCATCGCGAGGGTGAACGTCGCGGTGTACGTCGGCAGCTCCCCGAGCCGGGCCGGCGTGAAAGACGGCACGAGCCGCGGGCCGGTCACCCGGACGCGGAGGCGACCTCCGGGGACGTCGAGGTCGGCGGTGTCGCCGGCGACGAGCACCCGCGAGGCGTGCGGCCGGTCGAACTGGTGGCCGGCGAGGTCGGGGGGGACGGCGCCCGGGACGGGAGCGGCGTCGGCGACGGCGCAGCCGGTGGCGAGCAGCAGGGCCCCGAGCGCGAGGCAGGCAGGCAGGGGACGCACGAGGTCTCCTTCGTCGGACGGGCGGGGTCGTGTGGGCCGGGCAGCAGGACGACCTCGTGCCCCGCGCAGTCTGCTGCTCTCGGCAGGTGCTGTCTGCGGAGGTCCACGCGACGAGCTCGGCGAGCGACCGCAGCCCCGAGGGTTGCGCGCGCAACGACGGGTAGGGGCCCGAGGTACCCGTCGACGAGGAGACCTCCGTGAGCACCGTCCCGTCCCTGTCCCTGAACGGCGGCACGTCGATCCCGCAGCTCGGCTTCGGCGTCTTCCAGATCCCGCCGGACCAGACCGCGCAGGCGGTCCGCACCGCCCTCGACGTCGGCTACCGCCACGTCGACACGGCGCAGATGTACCAGAACGAGGCGGGCGTGGGCGAGGCGCTCGCGGGCCGCGACGACGTCTTCGTGACGAGCAAGCTGAACAACGGCTTCCACCGGCCCGACGACGCGCGGCGGGCCTTCGACGAGACGCTGACGCGGCTGGGACGCGACAGCATCGACCTGTTCCTGATCCACTGGCCGCTGCCGACGCTCTACGACGGCGACTACGTGTCGACCTGGCGCACCCTGACGGAGTTCCTCGCCGACGGCCGCGCCAAGGCGGTCGGCGTCTCGAACTTCACCGCCGCGCACCTCGAGCGGCTGGCCGCCGAGACCGACGTCGTGCCGGCTGTGAACCAGATCGAGGTGCACCCGTACTTCGCGAACGACGCCCTCCGGGCCTACGGGCAGGAGCACGGGATCGTCACCGAGGCGTGGTCGCCGATCGCGCAGGGCGCGGTGCTGGACGACCCGGTCGTGGTCGAGGTCGCGCAGGCGGTCGGGCGCACGCCGGCCCAGGCGGTGCTGCGCTGGCACGTGCAGCGCGGCGACGTCGTGTTCCCGAAGTCCACGACGCCGGCGCGCATCGAGGAGAACTTCGGGCTGTTCGACTTCACGCTGGACGACGCCCAGATGGCCGCGCTGACGGCGCTCGACAAGGGCGAGCAGGGGCGCACCGGTCCCGACCCCGAGGTCTTCGACTACGTCCCGGGCTGAGCCGCGCCGACCTGTGCCGCGTGCTCGGCCAGCACGCGGTACAGGTCGCCGAACACGGCGTCCCGGTCGAGGTCGTACGCCTCCCGGATCTGGTGCCGGCCGGCCGGGTGGTGCCACCGCAGGTCCTCGCCGAGGACGGGGCTGTCGACCAGGTCGCTCGACAGCCAGCCGGGCTCCACGACGTAGGCCGTGTTGATGAGGTCCCAGATCACCTTGCTGAACGCCGGCGACGTCGACGCCGTGGTCCAGTGGCTGCCGAAGGTGTCCCACAGGTAGTCGCCGACCGGGCCCACGCCGCGGACGTTCGCCTCGAGCTCGAGGTAGCCCACGCGCAGCTCCTCCCCGACGTAGTAGCCGGGCAGGTAGACCAGCGGCACGCCGGAGTCGAACAGGACGCGGCTGGCGTGCAGGTCGCCCGACAGGTTGTACGACGCCTCCGGCCGCGGCCACCAGCTCGGGTGCGCGGAGGTCCAGACGACCTGCACCCGCTCGGCGATCGTCGGGTCCAGGAGCACGGCGCTAGCCAGGTTGGTCGCGGCCCCGATGCCCAGCACGTAGAGCGGCCCCTCGCGGTCGGCGTGCGCCAGCTCGATGAGCGCGTCGACGCCCTCGCTGCGGACTGGCACGTCGGGAGCGGTCATGAACGACGCCGCCCCCTTCAGCACCGGCACGTCGGTCCCGACGACGGCGTTGATGCGGTGCAGCTCCTGCACCGACATCTCGATCGCGTCCTCGACGGCGATGTCCCGGACGAGGCGGTCCTGGATGCGCTGGTGGTCGATCGCGGCGTCGACCTTGCGGTAGTGCTCCGTCGTCGCCTCCCACGGGCAGGCGAGCAGCCCGACCACGTTCAGCCGGTCGGGACGCAGCAGCGCCCAGACGATCGCGAACTGGTCGTCGACCTCGTTCATCACGTCGGTGTCGATGACGACGTCGACGACGCGGTCGGTGGGCGGGAGCTCGAGGGTCACGACGGGTCTCCGGGTGGCAGGACGGTGCAGGCGCCGGGCGGCGCGCCGACGGTGGTGCGCTCGCCGACGGCGACGTCGAGCGGTCCCGTGTGGGCGCGCAGGACGGTGCCGTCGTCGAGGACGAGCTCGAGCGCGGTGTGCGTGCCGAGGTAGCGCGCGGACCGCAGGGTGGCCGGCGTCCCGGGCCCGCCGACGACGAGCGACTCGGGCCGCACGACGGCGACGGCCGGGCCGGCCGGCAGGGAGGTCGTGAGGTCCCCGAGCGGGCAGGTGAAGCGGCCGTCCCGCACGACGCCGGGGACCTCGTTGCGGCCGCCGAAGAACCGGGACACGCGCAGGCTCGCGGGGGTCTCGTAGAAGGCCCGCGGCGGGCCGGACTGCTCCACCCGGCCGTCCAGGACCAGGGCGACGTCGTCGGCGAGGCTGACCGCCTCCTCCTGGTCGTGGGTCACGAACAGCGTCGTGACGCCGAGCTGCTGCTGGAGCTCGCGCACGAGGTCGCGGACCTCCACGCGCAGCGCGGCGTCGAGCTGGCTGAACGGCTCGTCCAGCAGCAGGACCTGCGGCTCGGTGACGAGCGCGCGCGCCAGCGCGACCCGCTGCTCCTGGCCGCCGGAGACCTCCCCGACCCGCCGGTCCGCGAGATCGCCGAGCCGGACGAGGTCGAGCATCCGGGCGACCTGCTCGCGGGCCTGCCGCTTCGGCACCTTGCGCATGCGCAGCCCGAACCCGACGTTCTCCCCGACCGTGAGGTGGGGGAACAGCAGCGCCTTCTGGAACACCATCGCGACCGGCCGCTTCTCGGGCGGCAGGTGCAGCACGGAGGCGCCGTCGAACAGCACGTCGCCGGCGTCGGCGGTCAGCAGGCCGGCGACGACCTTGAGCGTCGTGGTCTTGCCGCAGCCGGAGGGGCCGAGCAGTGCGGTCAGGGTCCCGGGCGCGACGTCGAGGTCGAGCCCGCGGACGACGGCGTCGCCGCCGTAGGAGCGGGTGAGGCCGGCGATGCGCACCGAGGTGGCCACTACAGCCGCCCGAACCCGACGGTGGCGGACGAGCTGCCGGTGAGGA
>JAOPWW010000524.1 GCA_025965495.1 Frankiales bacterium | reverse complement strand
GCCTGCCCGCCGGACAGCTGCGCGGGCCGGCTCGCCGCGAGCTCCCCGACGCCGAGCCGGTCCAGCCACTCCTGCGCGGCGATCCGAGCTGCCCGCCGTCCGCTCCCGCGGGTGCGCAGGCCGTAGGCGGCGTTGTCGAGGGCGGACAGGTGGGGGAACAGCAGGCCGGCCTGCGGCACCCAGCCGACGCCGCGCGACTCCGGCGGCAGGCCGAGCAGGTCACGGCCGCCGAGCTCGAGCGAGCCCTCGGCCGGGAGCAGCCCCGCCAGGGCCCGCAGGAGGGTGGTCTTCCCGGCGCCGTTCGGGCCGAGCAGCGCGACCACCTCGCCGGGCTCCGCCGACAGCGCCGCGTCGACCACGAAGGAGCCCTGCTGCACCCGCAGCCGCGCCCTCACCCGCTCACCGGTCTCACCGGGGCAGCCTCGGGCGGACCGCCACGACCAGCACGACGGCGAGGGCGAGCAGCAGCGCCGAGAGGGCGTACGCCGCGGGCGGGTCGTCGGCGAGCAGCTGGTACACCGCCAGCGGCAGGGTCTGGGTCGTGCCCGGCAGGCTCCCGGCGAAGGTGATCGTGGCGCCGAACTCCCCGAGGGCCCGCGCCCAGGCGAGCCCCGCGCCGGCGGCGACCGACGGTCCGACCATCGGCAGCGTCACGGTGAGGAAGACCCGGAGCGGCCGGGCGCCGAGGGTCGCCGCGGTCTCCTCGTGCCGCGGGTCGAGCCCGGCGACGGCGCCCTCGACGGTGAGCACCAGGAACGGCAGCGCCACGAAGGCCTCGGCCAGCACGACCCCCCACGGCGTGAACGCCGGGACGGCGCCGGCCTGCACGAGCAGCGGTCCGAGCACGCCGCGGCGGCCGAACGCCAGCAGCAGGGCGACGCCCCCGACGACGGGGGGCAGCACCAGCGGGACCGTCACCAGCCCCCGCAGCAGGCGCGTGCCCCGGCCCGGGCGGCGCGCGAGCAGGAAGGCCAGAGGGACGCCGAGCAGCACTGACAGCAGCAGCGCCGACAGCGAGCACTCGAGCGACAGGACCAGCGCCTGCCGGACCGCGGGCCGGGTCAGCAGCGCGGGCAGCCGTGTCCACGGGGTCCGGGTCAGCAGGGCCGCGAGCGGCAGGAGCAGGAGCAGCAGGGCCGCCCCGGCCGGCAGCAGGAGGGAGGCGGGGGTGCGCGGGCGGACGGCGGTGCCGCGCGCGCTGGTGACCCAGGTGGTGCTCACCCCGGCGGCAGGAACCCGAACCGGGCGAAGACGGCCTGGCCCTCGGGCGAGCCGGCCAGGGCCAGGAAGGCCCGGGCCGCAGCGGCGTGGGCCGCCTCCTTGAGCGGCGCTGCCGGGTAGGCGTTGCTCACGCCCGGCAGGTCGACCCCGCCGACGTCGGCGCCGGCGGCCCTGCGGTCGGTCGCGTAGACGACGCCGGCGTCGGCCTCGCCGAGCCGGACCTTCTGCACGACGGCCTTCACGTCGGGCTCCTCCGACACCGGGTGCACCGTCACCCCGGCCGCGGCCAACGCAGCGCGGGCCGCCTTGCCGGCGGGCACCGTGGGTCCGGCCAGCACGACCTTGACGCCGGCCCTGGCGAGGTCGGCCAGGGTGCGCAGGCGCAGCGGGTCGCCCTTCTCGGTGACGATGGCCAGGTGGTTGCGGGCCAGGACGACCGGGGCTGCGGCGAGCTCGGCCTGCACGGACGCCGCGCTCTTGGCGTCGGCCGTCGCGAGGACGTCGGCCGGGGCGCCCTGCTGGACCTGGGCGACCAGGCTCTGGGAGCCGGCGAAGGAGAACGTGACGTGGGCCCCCGGGTGCTGCCGCTCGTAGAGGGCGCCGAGCGCGGTGAACACCTCCGTGAGCGAGGAGGCCGCGAAGACGGTCACCGGTCCGGCGGCAGGGTCGGCGCTCGACGAGGGACCGGCTGCAGCCGTGGTGGCCGTGCGGGTGGCCGTCGGTGAGCCGCCGCAGGCCGCCACCAGGAGCAGCGCGACGACGACGCCGAGCCGCCTCACGGTCGCTCCACCACGACGTGCAGCGCCTTGACCTGCGCGACGGCGAGCACGCCGGGCACCAGCCCGAGGTCGTCCACCGACTCCGTCGTCACCACCGACACCAGCCGGTGCGGTCCCGACTGCACCTCGACCTGCGACACGACGTCCCCCCTCACGACCCGGGTGACCAGGCCCTCGAACCGGTTGCGTGCGCTCACCGAGTGCGACCCGGACGGGTCTCCCGCCAGCGCGACGGCGAAGGCAGCGAGCGCCTCGCCCTCGACGACCTGCCGGCCGTCGACGTCCCGCTCGACCGGCAGCCGGCCGGCGTCGGCCCAGCGGCGGACCGTGTCGTCGCTGACCCCGAGCAGGGACGCGGCGGCGCCGAGGCGGTAGGTGGGCACGTGCGGACCGTAGAGCCTCGTGCCTCCGCTGTCACGGCAGGATCACCGGGAAGCAGCCGCAGGTGCGGTTCGGACGGTGCGGCGCCGTTCCCGTCTGGGATGCTCGTCCCGTGACCCGACGCGACTACGACCCCGCCGCCCTCGGCTACGGCATCTACCCGCTGCTCAACAGCGTCGTCGTCCCCCGCCCGATCGCCTGGGTCTCGACCCGCAGCGCCGACGGCGTCGACAACCTCGCGCCGCACTCGTTCTTCACGATCTCGTGCGTGCAGCCGCCGGTCGTGCAGTTCACCTCCGTGGGGGAGAAGGACAGCCTGCGCAACGTCCTCGCGACGGGGGAGTTCGTCGTGGCCGTCTGCACCGAGGAGCTGATCGAGCAGGTCAACCTGACCGGCACCGACTACCCGGCCGACGTGAGCGAGTTCGACGCCGTCGCCGGCCTGACCCGGGAGCCGTCGAAGCTGGTCGCGCCGCCGCGGGTCGCGGAGTCCCCGGTGGCCCTGGAGTGCCGGCTGCTCGAGACGAAGAGCTTCGGCGACTCCACCGTCGTGTTCGGCGAGGTGGTGTGGGCCGTCGTCGACGAGGCCGCGCTGCAGGACGACCGCCCGGAGATCACCCTGCTCAAGCCGGTCTCGCGGCTCGGCGCGGACGAGTGGGGCACGGCCGGGACCATCAGCGCCCGCAAGCGCGTCCCCTTCTCCAGCATCGCCCCGCAGTGACCACGACCGCTCCCGCGAGCGGCCGGTCCGCGAGCACCCGCGGGTCCCTGCTGTCCGCAGCCAGGTCGGTGTTCGCGGCGTCGGGGTTCACCGAGGCGTCGGTCGCCGACGTCGTCGCGGGGGCCGGCGCGAGCGTGGGCAGCCTCTACCACCACTTCGGCGGCAAGGCCGACCTCTACCTGGCGCTGTTCGAGGAGTACTCCGCCCGGCAGGAGGAGCGGGCCAGCGCCGCGGTCCGGGCCGCACGGGCCGGGGGCGAGCGCGACCCCGTGGCGCTGTTCGTGGCCGGTGCGCGCGGCTACCTGGAGGGGTCGTGGGCCGAGCGCGACCTCGCCCGGCTGTTCCTGGCCGGCGGGGGCCCGCCCGGGTTCGAGCTCACCGCCCGGCGCCGCTACCGCGAGTGGACCGTCCTGAACGCGAGCCTGCTGCGGGTCGGCCAGCAGCCCTGGGGCGACGCCGTCGTGCTCGTGCTGACGACCGTCGTGCGCGAGGCCGGTCACGAGGTCGCGGTCTGCGACGACGAGCAGGCCGCCACGGCGCTGGCCGACGAGTTCCTGGACCTCATCGCGAGGATCGGCCGCCGGTGAGGGTCTTCGACGACGAGCCGCACCACCCGCCCCGCACCGGCGGCGACTGGCAGCAGCACCGCGCCCACCGCCAGGCCTACACCGGGCCGCCGCGCGACGAGGTGGGCGTGCTGGCGATGTCGACCGTCGTCCTGGCCCGCCGGCCCGACGTCGTGGTCGCGGTCCGCGGCATCACCGCCTTCACCGACGGGCTGCTGCTCTCGGTGGTGGGGCTGTTCGCCGACGAGCAGAGTCCCGAGGACCTCGACTGGTCGCTGCAGGAGTTCAGCCGCAACCCGGGCCGGTTCCAGCTCGGCGTGGTGCTCGCCGACGGCACCCGCGCCTCCACCGGCACCAAGGCCGCCCCGGACGTCGTGCAGCCCGACACGGGGGCGGTGCTCACGCTGCAGCACGCCCGCGGCGGGGTGCTGCACTGCGAGGGCGAGTACTGGCTGTGGCCGCTGCCACCGGAGGGCGGTCTCGTCGTGGGGGTGCGGTGGGCCGACCGGGGCCTGGAGGAGAGCGCAGTGACGATCGACGCCGGACCGCTGCGGCAGGCCGCCGCGACCAGCCGGCCGGTGTGGTCGTGACGTCCCGGGAACGGGCGCTCGCGCTCGACGCCGTCGACCCGCTGGCCCCGTTCCGCGACCGCGTCGTCGTGGCCGACCCCGAGCTGCTCTACCTCGACGGCAACAGCCTGGGCCGGCTCCCGCACGCCACCCGCGACCGGCTGCGCACCCACGTCGAGGACGAGTGGGGCGGCCGGCTGGTCCGCGGCTGGCACGACTGGGTGGCGCTGCCGTCCGTCGTCGGCGACGAGCTGGGCGCCGCCCTGCTCGGGGTCGGCCCGGGCGAGACGCTGGTCTGCGACAACACGAGCAGCAACCTGTTCAAGCTGGCCGTCGCGGCCATGCGCGCCACCGGGCGCCGGGTGCTCGTCACCGACGACGACAACTTCCCGACCGACCGCCACGTGCTCGCCGGGGTCGCGGACCTGCTCGGGGCCGAGCTGCGCGTGGTGCACAGCGACCGCGACGCCGGCGTCTCCGTGGAGGCGCTGCGCGAGGCCGTGCGCGACGACGTCGGCCTGGTGTCCCTGTCGCACACGGCCTACCGCTCCGGCGCGCTCGCGCCGGTCGCCGAGGTCGACGCTCTGGCCCACGCCGTCGGCGCCCTGACGCTGTGGGACCTGTCCCACTCGGTCGGCGCCGTCCCGGTCGACCTCTCGACGGCCGACCTCGCCGTGGGCTGCACCTACAAGTACGTGAACGCCGGCCCCGGCGCCCCCGCCTGGCTGTGGGTGCGCAGCGGCCTCGAGCTCGACAACCCCGTGCAGGGCTGGTTCGGCGCGGCCGACCCGTTCGCGATGGACGCCCCGTACGCCCCGGCGGCCGGGGCGCAGCGCTTCCTCACCGGGACGCCGCCGGTCGGCGGGCTGCTCGCGGTCCAGGAGGGCGTGCGGCTGCTCGCCGAGGCCGGTCTGCCGCGGCTGCGCACCAAGGGCCAGGCCCTGACGTCGTACCTGGTGGAGCTCGCCGACGCGTGGCTCGCCCCCCACGACGTCCGGGTCGCCTCCCCCCGCGACGCCGACGCCCGCGGCTCGCACGTCGTGCTCGAGCACCCCCGGGCCTGGCAGCTCGTGCAGGAGCTGGTGGCCCGCGGCGTGGTCCCCGACTACCGCGTCCCCGACCGCGTGCGCTTCGGTCCGGCCCCGCTGTACACCCGCTTCGTCGACGTCCACGACGCCCTCGCGATCACCCGCGACGTGCTGGCCAGCGGCGCCCACCTCACCCGTCCGGCCGAGCCCGCTCGCGTCACGTGAGCAGGAGGCGGACACTGGAGGCGTGAGCACCCCGACGTCCCCGGACTCCCAGCGACGCGTCGTCGTCCCGCCGGACGTGCCCCGGCCCGCGGACGGCCCGCCGCGCCCCACCGGGAAGAAGAAGCGGGGCAGCGAGAACGTCCGCGACATGCTGCTGTCGATGGGCATCTGCACCGCCATCGTCATCCCCATCTGGTACCTGGCGCAGCCGCCGGCGAGCGACAGCAAGACGATCCGGGTCGTCGACCCGACCTCCGACATCACGGCGTTCTCCGCCGCGGCCCCCGGTGTGCCCGTCCCTCGCGTCGTGCCGAAGGGCTGGCGCGCGACGTCGTCGACGCTGACCGGCGCGACCCTGCGGATCGGCTGGGTCACCCCCGACGACGGCTACGTCGAGTACGCCGCGCAGGGCGGCGCGCCCGGCGCGTTCGTGGCCGACCAGACCGGCCGGGCCCAGCCGGTCAGCCCGCTCACCGTCGCCGGTCGCGCCTTCCGGGTCTACAGCGCGAGCAGAGCCCACACCTCGCTGGTGCTGCAGCAGGCGGCCGGGACCGTCGTCGTCGGCGGGGTGCGGGAGACCGGCGACGACGCCCACCTCACCGAGCTGGCCCAGGGCCTGCGGTAGCGCCGCGTCAGCCGGCGTCGGTGCGCTCCGCGAGCGCGGCGTCGAGCCGGGCCTTGGCGCCGTCGAGCCACGCCTGGCAGGTCGCCGCGAGCTGCTCGCCGCGCTCCCAGAGCGACAGCGACTCCTCGAGCGTGGCGCCGCCCTGCTCGAGCCGCCGCACGACGTCGGCGAGCTCCTCGCGGGCCGCCTCGTAGGACGGCTCGGCAGCAGGTCCGGCGGGCTCGGGCACCCGACGACCCTAACGGCCCGGCACCGGACGGCCGTGCGCCGCCTGGCAGGATCGTCGCCGTGCCGACCCTGCGACGTGCGGTGCCCGCGGACGCCGCCGAGCTCGTGCGCCTGCGGTCGCTCATGCACGAGGCCATGGGCACCGACGCCTCCGACCCGGACTACCAGCAGGCCTGCACCGCGGCCTTCGCCCGACGGCTCGCGGGCGACCCGTCCTTCGTGGCGTTCGTGGTCGAGGGCGACGACGGCGGCCTGCTGGCCTCGGGGGTCGGCTTCGTCGAGGAGCACCTGCCGTCGCCGACCTCCCTGGACGGTCGGCGGGGCCACGTCGCCTCGATGAGCACCGACCCCCGGGCCCGCCGGCAGGGGCACGCCCGCCAGGTGCTCGAGGCCCTGCTGCGCTGGATGCGGGAGGAGCAGGGCCTGGGCCGGGTCGACCTGCGGGCGACCCCCGACGGGCAGCCCCTCTACGAGCAGGCCGGCTTCCGGGTGCTCGGCGGGGCGACGATGTCGTGGACCGCGCCGGGGGTCCGTCCGGGGATGCCGCAGGCCTGAGGCCTACCAGCTGGTCGGCTTGCCGCTGTCGAACAGCCAGGTCTGGAAGAAGGGCCCGAGGTCGCGGCCCGTGGTGCTCGAGGCGAAGGCCACGAAGTCCTGGACGGTCGCGTTGCCGTGCGCCCGGCTGGTCGCCCAGCCGCGCAGCAGCGCGAAGAACGCCGCGTCACCGACCTTGACGCGCAGTGCCTGCAGGGTCATCGCGCCGCGGTCGTAGACCGAGCCGGAGAAGATGTCCGCGCCCGAGCCGGGGTCGCCCGGCGGCGGGCTCCAGACGGCGTCGCTGGCCGGCTTGGCGTACGTGGCGTCGAAGAACGACTGCGCGCTGCGCTGGCCGGTGTGCTCGCTCCAGAGCCAGGAGGAGAACTCCGCGAAGCCCTCGTTGACCCAGATGTCCTTCCAGCGGGCCAGCGTGACGCTGTCGCCGAACCACTCGTGCGCGACCTCGTGGGCCAGCGTCAGCTCGTCGGGCGCCCGGTCGTACATCGACTTGGTCTGGCTCTCCAG
>JAOPWW010000545.1 GCA_025965495.1 Frankiales bacterium | reverse complement strand
TGGTGGATCCGCCAGGCCATCACCCGGGCCATGGCCGACCAGGCGCGCACCATCCGCATCCCGGTCCACATGGTCGAGCAGATCAACAAGCTCACCCGGGTGCAGCGCGAGATGCTCCAGGAGCTCGGCCGCGAGCCGACCCCGGAGGAGCTCGCCAAGGAGCTCGACATGACGCCCGAGAAGGTCGTCGAGATCCAGGGCTACGCCCGCGAGCCAGTCTCGCTCGAGACGACCATCGGCGACGACCAGGACAGCAGCCTCGGCGACTTCATCGAGGACGCCGACGCCCCCATCGCTGCCGACGTCGTCTCCTACGGCCTCATGCAGGAGCAGCTCAACGAGGTGCTCCGGACGCTGACCGACCGGGAGGCCGCCGTCGTCAAGATGCGCTTCGGCCTGGTCGACGGCCAGCCGCGCACCCTCGACGAGATCGGCCGCGAGTTCGGGCTGACCCGCGAGCGGATCCGCCAGATCGAGAGCAAGACGCTCTCCAAGCTGCGCCACCCGTCGCGGTCGCAGAAGCTGCGCGACTACCTCGACTAGTCCGGCGTCCTCCGGGCCGGTCCTCCTCGCGAGGGCCGGCCCGTGGCGTGCCCGGGGACTCCTCTGCGTCCTGCACCGGGGCCTGCCGGCCGCGGGCCTCTGCAGGACGCAGCGGGCCGTAGGTTCGCCCTGTGCAGCCGATCTCGCCGCAGGAGTTCGAGGCGCTGGTGCGCGACGCGATCGACGGCCTGCCGCCGCAGATGGCCGAGCACTTCCGCAACGTGGCGGTCGTCGTCGAGCACGAGAACGACGACGACCCCGACCTGCTGGGGCTCTACGAGGGCGTGCCCCTGACCGAGCGCGAGCACTACTCGGGGGCCCTGCCGGACCGGATCAGCCTGTACCGCATCCCCCTGTGCCTGGTGTGCGAGGACCTCGACCACCTGGTCGAGGAGGTGCAGGTGACGGTCGTGCACGAGTTCGCCCACCACGTCGGCATCGACGACGACCGCCTGCACGCCCTCGGCTGGGGCTAGAGGACGACGCTCTGCTCGGGGCTGCGGCTCTGGAGCGGCACGCCGACCGGCTCGGCCTGTGCAGCGGGGGCGAGCACGACCCGGTCGCGGCCCCCGGCCTTGGCGGCGTACAGGGCGGCGTCGGCGAGCTCCACGAGCGTGCGCTCGGTGGTCGGCAACCCGGCCGCGACCCCGACGGAGACGCTCAGGCGCAGCGGCGGCGCACCCTCGACCAGCACCGGCTCCCAGCCGACCATCGTGCGCAGGCGGTCACCGAAGCGGTGGGCGCCCTCGCCGGACAGGCCCGGGGCGAGCGCGAGGAACTCCTCGCCGCCCCACCGGCCGAGCACCTGCCCGGGCCGGACGGCCGACTGCAGACGGCGGCCGACCTCGCGCAGGACGCTGTCGCCGACTCCGTGGCCCTCGAGGTCGTTGACCCGCTTAAAGTGGTCGACGTCGACCACGGCGACGGCGAGCGGCTGGTCGGCGCGCCGGGCGTCGGTGGCCATCAGGTCGAGCGCCCGCTCCAGCGCCCGGCGGTTCGGCAGGCCGGTCAGGGCGTCGGTGCTCCCGAGCACGTCCATGTCCTGGGCGGCGCGGCGCAGCGCGTCGGCCCGAGCCTTGACCCGCAGGCCGGCCTTCACCCGGGCGACGAGCTCGTCGACGTCGCAGGGCTTCTTCACGTAGTCGAAGGCCCCGAGGTCCAGCCCCTCGACGAGCTCGGCGGTCTGCACCCGTCCGGTGAGGAAGATGACGGGGACGTCCTGGCTGGCCGCGTCTGCGCGCAGCACGCTCATGACCTGGAACCCGTCCAGCACCGGCATGTCGACGTCGAGCAGCACCAGGTCTGGCCGCAGGCTGCGCGCCTGCCGGACCGCCTCCTCGCCGTTCGCGGCTTCGACGACGGACAGGCCGGCCGACAGCATCTGGCGACGCAGGATCGAGCGCATGGCGCCGCTGTCGTCCGCGATCAGGACGACGGGCTGGGACTCGGGTGACGGCACGGCACTCCTCGGCAGGGGGGACGACTCCCTGCTGCATCGGCACCTGCGGCCCCTCCCGCAGCCCCCGGTCGGGGTAGCCCGGAGCGACCCCCCGAGGGCCTGGCGCCACGGTCAGCCCGTTGTGTCCGGAACGCGAGGCATCGCCACCGGAAGACCGGGCACACCTGCCTCCGCACGCTTGTGAGCGACCTCACCGTGAGAGGGTGGTGCGGAACAGCCTGCCCTGATGGATCGTTCACCAGTCAACGGGAGCCGCTCCGCGGCCCCTGCTCGGGACGCCACCGTCTCCGACGCCTCTGCACCTGCACCAGCGCTGACCGCCCAGGTGCCCGCGAGGCCGCACGACCCGCCGCACCCTCTCGCCGTAGAACAGACCAGGAGTCCGTCTTGCCCACCGCCGCCCGCCCTGCCGACGTCATCGAGGCGCTGGTCGAGCGTGCCCAGACCGAGGGCGCACTCACCCTCGAGCAGCTGCGCACCACCTTCGAGGAGGCCGGCATCGGCCCCGGTGAGGCCGGTGAGGTCCTGCGCCGCCTCAGCGAGGCGGGCGTCGTCTCGCTCTCCGGAGGCGAGGAGCCCGCGGTGAAGAAGCCGCGCAAGCGCGCCGCCACCGCCCGTCCCGTCAAGAAGGCGCCCGCCAAGGCCGCCACCCGCCCGGCCGGTCGGACCGTCGTCGACGCGCCCGCCGAGCCGACGGCCGAGGTCGCCGACGCGGCCCAGCCCGCGACCGCCGAGGTGCCCGTGCCCGCCGCCAAGAAGACCGCCGAGAAGGCCGCGGCGCCTGCCGCTCCCGCCGTCCCCCTCGTGGAGTTCGACGAGGGCGAGCCCGACGCGCCGGCCAAGCCGGTCGCCGAGGAGGACAAGCCCCTCGCGATCGACGAGCCGCCGCCCGGCATCGACCTGGTCAAGGCCTACCTCCGCGAGATCGGCAAGGTCGCCCTGCTGACCGCCGTCGAGGAGGTCGAGCTGTCCAAGCGCATCGAGGCCGGCCTGTTCGGCAACGAGAAGCTGCGCCAGCACAACGACGGCGAGGTCAAGCTGCCGATCGCGCTGCGCCGCGACCTGGCCGAGATCGTCCGGGACGGCGAGCGCGCCAAGCGCCACCTGCTCGAGGCGAACCTGCGCCTGGTCGTCTCGCTGGCCAAGCGCTACCAGGGCCGTGGCCTCGACCTGCTCGACCTGGTGCAGGAGGGCAACCTCGGCCTCGTGCGCGCCGTCGAGAAGTTCGACTACACCAAGGGCTACAAGTTCTCGACGTACGCCACCTGGTGGATCCGTCAGGCCATCACCCGCGCCATCGCCGACCAGGCCCGCACCATCCGCATCCCGGTGCACATGGTCG
>JAOPWW010000522.1 GCA_025965495.1 Frankiales bacterium | reverse complement strand
CCCGGCTGCAGCGCACCTCCCCGGGCGCCCGGCTGCTGCCGCCGGTCGCCCCGGCAGCCGCGCCCGCCTCTCGGTGAGCTCCCCGCTGCCGGTGCCGGGGGGCCGCGGCTAGAGCGTGACCTGGCTGCCCATCACGACGGTCCGCTCCGGCGGCAGCGCGAAGTTCGGCGCCGTCGACTGGCGGGCCAGGAACACGAACAGGCCCTTCCGGAAGCGCCCCATCCCGCCGCCCGGGGTCGTCCGGATGCTCGCCCGGGACAGGTAGTAGGTCGCCGTATCGACGTCGGCCTCGCCCTCGACCAGGCCGCGCTCCTGCGCCAGGGCCAGGGCCTGCGGGATGTCGGGCTCGTCGGCGAAGCCGTAGTGCATGCGCAGGTAGAAGATGCCGTCGTCGGGGTCGCCGAGGTCGTCGAACTGCAGGCGCTCCTCGACCGGCACGTGCGGCACGTTCATGGCGGTCGCCGAGACGATCACGACGTGCTCGGGCAGCACCGTCAGCCGCTCCACCATGAGGCGCAGCGCGAGCGGCGTGGTGTCCATGGACGGGTGCGGGAAGACGGCGGTGCCGGGGCTGCGGGGGACCGCCGGCGAGCAGGACGCCTGGAGGAACTGCGCGAGGCTGCCCTCGCTCTCCAGCCGGTTCTTCGTCACGACGCGGCGGCCGGCCTGCCACGTCGTCATGATCGTGAACATGACGGTGGCGATGGCCAGCGGCAGGTACCCGCCGTGCAGCACCTTGCTGAGGTTGGCGGCCAGGAAGGTCAGCTCGACGCCGCCGAAGGCCACCGCCGCGAGGGCCACCTTCCAGCCGGCCCACCGCCAGCCGAGCCGGGCGACGACCAGCAGCAGGACGGTGTCGACGACGAGCGCGCCCGTGACCGAGACGCCGTACGCGGTGGCGAGCCGCTCGGCGCTGCGGAACACCAGGGTCAGGGCGACGACGCCGACGAACAGGGCGGTGTTGACGAACGGGAGGTACACCTGACCCTCCTCGTGCTCGCTGGTCTGCCGGATCTGCAGCGGCGGCAGCAGCCCGAGCCGGCTGGCCTGACGGGTGAGCGAGAACGCCCCGGAGATGACGGCCTGGCTCGCGATCACGGTCGCGAGCGTCGCGAGCACCACCATCGGGACCTGCAGCGCCTGCGGGACCATGAGGAAGAAGGGGTTCTCGGCCGAGCGCGGGTGCTGCAGGATCAGCGAGCCCTGGCCCAGGTAGTTCAGCGTCAGCGCCGGGAAGACGACGAAGAACCAGGCCCGGCGGATGGGCGGGACGCCGAAGTGGCCCATGTCGGCGTAGAGGGCCTCCGCCCCGGTGATGCCCAGGACGACGGCGCCCATCGCCACGAACGCGATGAACGGGTGGTCGAACACGAACGTGACGGCGTAGGTGGGCGACAGGCCGCGCACGATGCCCGGCCGGCGCACGGCCTGGTTCACCCCGAGGGCCGCCAGCGCCAGGAACCACAGGACCATCACCGGGCCGAAGAGCTTGCCGACCTTGGCCGTGCCGAACCGCTGGCTGGCGAACAGCACGGTGAGGATGACGAGCGCGACCGGCACCACGAGGTGGGCCACGCCGGGGAACGGGACCTTCAGCCCCTCGACCGCGGACAGCACCGAGATGGCGGGGGTGATGACGCTGTCGCCGTAGAACAGGCTCGCGCCGGCGACGGCGAGCGCGACCAGGTAGCCCGAGCGGGCCGAGTGCTCGCCCAGCAGGCGCCGGGTCAGCGCGGCGAGCGCCATGACGCCGCCCTCGCCGTCGTTGTCGGCGCGCATGATCACGACGATGTACTTGATCGTGACGATCAGGGTGATCGACCAGAACATCAGGCTGACGACACCGTAGACGTCCGAGGGCGTCGCCTTGACGATCCCGCCGTCGAGGCTGAAGACGGTCTGGAAGGCGTACAGCGGCGAGGTCCCGATGTCGCCGAAGACCACCCCGAGGGCAGCCAGCAGCAGGGTCGCGCGGACGCCCTCGACGGCGTGGGGGTGCGTCCCGCGCTGGGGCGGCAGGACCGGTGCGTCCTGCGTGGCCGTGGGACTGCTCATGGTCGCTCCGTCTGCTCGAGGTCCGGCCGGTCCCGGGGGCCTGCCCGCTCACCCGGCGGCCAGACCACCATGCCCGAAGGACGAGGCGGCATCACCCGTCCGGTCGGCTGCGCCGCACGAACGCTCTGCGTGCCCTGAACCGCACGGCGTCCTGGGCCGCGACCGTGACCCCGCGGCCCAGGACGCGCTGTCTCGTCGGCGGCGCTCAGACGTCGTGCGCGTCGCGGTAAGCCCGCAGCACCCCGACGGAGACGCTCCCCCTCGCCGCCACCGGCAGCCCCTGGCCCTGGGCCCAGGCCCGGACCTGGGCGCGGCTCTCGCCCTCGCGCAGGCCCAGGCCGGCCGGGGCGGCTGCGGCGCGGTCCGACGGGGACGGGGAGATCCAGGGCGACAGGGCGCTGTACGCCCCGAGGGCGTGGTCCTCGCAGAGGACGACGTGCACGTCGTGCCCGCCCGCCTGGACCCGGACGGAGGAGCGCGCGCCGAGGCGGCCGCAGCGGGCGCAGGCCCGGGCGGGGGCAGGGGTCGTCGTGGGGGTGCACATGCTGGTCCTCAGGTTCAGGGAGGGGGTCGTCGACGTACCGTGCGTCTCCTGTCGGCAGGTCGCCCCGGACGATGAGCCGCCCGCCTAGCCTGGCCGCGTGCCGCCCCGAGCCCGCAGGTCCCCGTGAGCGCCCGCTTCGCCGAGCTCGCCTTCGCCCCGACCCGCATGGGCGACGTGAGCCTGCGCCGGCGTCGCGACCCGGTGACGGGCCTGGACGTCCACGAGGTCCTGCTGGGCGAGGAGTTCCTCATGTCCAGCCTGTTCACGGTGGCCGAGGTCGCGCTGGCCGACCTCGGGCTGGCCGCGACGCCGGGGACCGACCTCGACGTCGTCGTCGGCGGGCTCGGCCTCGGCTGGACGGCCCGCGCCGCGCTCGAGGACCCGCGGGTGCGCCGCCTCGACGTCGTCGACGCCCTGCCCGCCGTCATCGACTGGCACCACCGCGCCCTGCTCCCCCACGCCGAGGAACTCACGGGCGACCCGCGGGCCCGCCTGGTCGAGGGCGACTTCTTCGCCCTCACCGCCGGCGACGAGCCCTACGCCCCGGACGGCCCGGCGGTCTACGACGCGGTCCTGCTCGACGTCGACCACAGCCCGCGCCACGTGCTCGACCCGAGCCACGCGCCCTTCTACACGGCGGACGGGCTGCGCCGGCTGGCCGCCCGCCTCGCGCCCGGGGGCGTGTTCGCCCTGTGGTCCGACGACCCGCCGGACGCCCCGTTCCTCGACGTCCTGCGCGAGGTGCTCGACGACGTCGACGCGCACGTCGTGCCCTTCGCCAACCCCTACACCGGCGGCGAGTCGTCGAACACGGTCTACGTGGCCCGCCGGCGTTGAGCCCCGTCCAGGCGCTGCTGCTCGCGGGGGCAGGCGTGGTCGCCGGGGCCGTGAACACGGTCGCGGGAGCCGGGTCGCTCCTGACCTTCCCGGCGCTGCTCGCGGCCGGCCTGTCCCCCCTGTCGGCGAACGTCTCCAACTGCATCGGCCTGGTGCCGGGCAGCGCCAGCGGCGCCTACGGCCTGCGGTCGGAGCTGCACGGCGAGGGCCCGCGACTGGTGCGGCTGTCGCTGTGGGCGGCGGCCGGGTCGGCCGTCGGGGCGGTCCTGCTGCTGACCCTCCCGAGCGGCGCCTTCGACGCCGTCGTACCGGTCCTGGTCGGTGCGGCCGGGCTGCTGGTGCTGGCGCAGCCGTTCGTCGTGCGAGCCGTCGGGCGGGAGGAGGACGGGCCGCCGTCGAGGGCCACGGGACCCGCCATGGGCGGCGTCGCCGTCTACTCCGGCTACTTCGGCGCCGCCCAGGGCGTGATGCTCATCGGGGTGCTCGGCGTGCTCGCCCCGCAGCCGTTGCGCAGGGTCAACGCGGTGAAGAACGTCGTCGCGCTGACCGCGAACGGGGTCGCCGGAGCGGTCTACGCCGTGGTCGCGCCGGTCAACTGGCGCGCGGTCCTCGCGCTCGCCGTCGGGAGCCTGCTCGGCGGTCCGCTCGGCGCGCTGCTGGCCAAGCGGGTGGCGCCCGGGCCGCTGCGGATCGGCATCGCCCTGGTCGCGCTGGTCGTCTCGGTGCAGCTCGCGGTGCGCGCCTGGGGCTGACAGGCCGGCCGTCCTGCCCGCCGTACTGTCGCGGCATGACAGCGGTGCTGCCCGGCGACCCCGAGTCCGTGTTCACCTACGGCGCGCCGCAGGTGAAGTTCGGGGCCGGCGCGGCCGACGAGATCGGCTTCGACCTCAGCACCTACGGGGTGCGCCGGGTGCTGGTGGTGACCGACCCCGGGGTCGCCGCGACGGGGATCCCGGCCCGCGTCGCCGAGCGGATCGCGGCGTACGGGATCGAGGCGGTGGTCTACGACGGCGTCCACGTGGAGCCGACCGACGTCAGCATGCGCGAGGCCGTCGAGCACGCCCGGTCGACCGGACCGTGGGACGCGTTCGTCGCGGTGGGCGGCGGCTCGAGCATCGACACCGCGAAGGCCGTCGACCTGCTCGTGACCAACCCCGGCGACCTCATGGACTACGTCAACAAGCCGGTCGGGCTCGGGCAGGCGCCGACCGCGCCGCTGAAGCCCCTGGTCGCGGTCCCCACCACGACGGGCACCGGCTCGGAGAGCACCACGGTCTGCGTCATGGACGTGCTGCACCTGCGCGTGAAGACCGGCATCAGCCACGCCCGGCTGCGGCCGACCCTCGCCGTCGTCGACCCGTTGCTGACGATGTCCCAGCCCGCGGAGGTCACTGCGGCGTCGGGGATGGACATCCTGTGCCACGCCCTGGAGAGCTACACCGCCCGCTGGTACGCCGGCGGCCCGCGCAAGACCGCCGAGCAGCGGGTGCCGTACTGCGGGGCGAACCCGGTCAGCGACA
>JAOPWW010000404.1 GCA_025965495.1 Frankiales bacterium | reverse complement strand
CGTGTTCGGCACCATCGCCGCCGACGTCCTGCACGTCGGGACCGGCCTGTCCTACGGCATCACGACGCCGTTCTACGCCGCCGTGGTGGCGGTCCTGTTCTGGTACTGGCGGCGCACCGAGGGGACGCTGTCGGTGCACAGCATCACGACGCCGCGGCGCGAGCGCCTGTACTGGTGCACGGTGCTCGCGACGTTCGCCTTGGGCACGGCCGCGGGCGACCTGACCGGGCTCACCCTGCACCTGGGCTTCTTCGCCTCGGGACTGCTGTTCCTCGCCGCGATCGCCGTCCCGCTCGTCGGGTGGAAGCTCGGGCTGAACGAGGTCGCGGCGTTCTGGAGCGCCTACGTGCTGACCCGCCCGCTCGGCGCGTCGTTCGCCGACTGGGCCGGCAAGGAGCACGAGCACGGCGGCGGGCTCGGCTACGGCGACGGCGTCGTGACCCTGGTGCTGCTCGCCCTCATCGTCGCTCTCGTCGCGGTGCTCGCCGTGACGAAGTCCGACGTGCAGGACCCCGCCGAGGGCGACGCCCTCTAGGCCACCTGCATCAGGCCACCTGCGTCAGGTCATCTGCTCCAGGACCTCCTGGGCGGCCGCCTCCTGCGGCAGCCGCTCCTGCTGGGCGGCCTCGACGTAGTCCTCGGGGTCGCCGACCGGGTCACCGGACAGGCCCTCGGCGCCGGCGTGCTCCTCGTGGAAGGCCAGCCAGGCCAGGCCCAGCTCGTCGCGCTGCTCCTGGCCGATCTGCTCCTTGAACTGCCCGAGCAGGTCGCGCTCCTCCTCGGCCATGTGGTCGGCGTTGACCTGCTGTGCGGTCCGGACCGCCTCCCACCAGGCCTCGCTGCCGGCCTCC
This sequence comes from Frankiales bacterium, assembly GCA_025965495.1. Lineage (GTDB taxonomy): Bacteria > Actinomycetota > Actinomycetes > Mycobacteriales > SCTD01 > RYN-122. The sequence goes on along the minus strand of JAOPWW010000404.1, from coordinate 2,046 downwards.
TGCTCGGCCACGGCGGCCGCGGCCGCGCGGATCTCGTCGTGGTCGTGCAGGGCGTGGGCGGTGTCGTCCCCGCCGTCCGGCAGCTCGCGCACGACGTGCGGGTAGAAGACGGCCTCCTCGCCGGCGGCGTGCACCTCGAGCTGCGCGGCCAGGCGGTCCCAGGCCTGCTGCAGGGCCTCGCCCTCGAGGCCCTCGAGGGCGGTGAAGTCGCGCCGGAACGCGTCGTGCTCGGACAGGATCAGGCTGGCGACGTCCTGGTCGGACACGGGTGCTCCTCGGGTCGGTGGGCCGGGACGTGCCCCTCTCAGGCGCTCCGCACGCCGCGAGCCGACCAGCGGCCGTCGTCCCGGGCGACCCGCAGCGCGATCCCGAACGCCTCCGACAGCAGCGGCTCGGTCAGCACCTGCTCCACCGGTCCGGCCGCCACCGTCCGGCCCTCGCTCAGCAGCAGCGCGTGGGTCGTCGTCGCGGGCAGCTCCTCGAGGTGGTGGGTCACGAGGACGCTCGCCCTCCCGGGCTGCTCCCGGGCCAGGGCGTCGAGGGCGTCGACCAGGCGCTCGCGCGCCGGGAGGTCCAGGCCGGCCGCGGGCTCGTCGAGCAGCAGCAGCGGCGGGTCGGGGACGAGGGCGCGCGCGACCAGGGCGCGGCGCTGCTCGCCGTTGCTGAGGGTGTCCCACGAGCGGTCGGCCAGGCCGTCGACGGCCAGCGTCCGCAGCAGTCCGTCGACCCGTCCGAGCAGGGCGGCGTCGGCGGTCCAGCGCATCGGCAGGGCCGCCGTGCCGTGCGCGCCGGTCAGCACGACGGTCCGCAGGGTCTGCCGCCCGGCCGGCCGGTGCCGCCCCACGACGTGCCCGACCTGCGGCCACAGGTCGCGGACGTCGACCCGGCCGAGCGGCCGCCCGAGCACCTCGGCGGTCCCGGACGTCGGGTGCCGCGTGGCCCCGGCGATGCTCAGCAGGGTCGTCTTGCCGGCGCCGTTCGGCCCCAGCAGCGCCCACCGCTGGCCCGGCTGCACCTCGAGGTCGATGCCGTCGAGCAGCACCGACCCCTCACGGACCAGCCGGACCTGCGCCAGGCGCAGCAGGGCGGTCACGGCACCGGCCCGGTGGTCGCGACCAGCCCGCGCCCGTACAGGCGGCGGCCGGTGACGGCGCCGGCCCCGAACACCACGGCGAGCAGGACACCGACCGCGAACAGCGGCGCCCAGCGCAGGTCGCCGGCCAGCGGCGCGAGGGCCGCCGTCGCCGCGCCGCTGCCGACGAACAGCGCCCCCGCGAACAGCGAGACCGTGGCGGCGCGCGCCCCCGGGACGGCCTCGGTCGCCCACGCCTGCATCGTCGAGTGCATCGAGGCCCACGCCGCCCCGAGCACCAGCGCCGCCAGCCCGACGACGACGGCGTCCCTGGTCAGGGCGACCAGCGCGTAGGCGACGGCGAGCCCGGCCGCCCCGAAGCCGAGGAAGACCGGTGCGCTCGTGCGGCCGGCCCGGCGCTTGACCACCCGCGAGGCCAGCAGCAGCCCGATCCCGTACAGCGCGACCACGCCGCCCGCCTTCGCCGAGGAGACGCCCTCGCTCTCCAGCGCCGGCGCCAGGTAGGTGAGCAGCCCGAGCAGGGCCGCCCCCTCCACGAGGGCGAGCAGCAGGACCAGCACCCCCCAGCGCGACCGGACGACGGCGACCAGGCCGGCCGGCGGCGTCGCCGGGGCCGGCGGCTCGGGCAGCCGGGGGAGCAGCAGCACCAGCACGCCCGCCGCCAGCGCCGGCACGAGGAAGGCCACCCGCCAGGAGACCGCGGCCGCCAGCACGCCGCCGAGGCCGGTGGCCGCGGTGATGCCGAGGGCGCTCGCGGCGTTGAGGTCGGTGAGGGTGCGCTGGCGGACGGCGAAGGGGACGGCGTCGCCGACGTAGACCAGGCCGGTGGGGACGACGGCGGCCATGCACGCCCCGGTCAGCGCCCGGGCCACCGTCAGGACCGTGAGGTCGTCGACGACGGCGCTCACCGTGCCGAACACGGCCGCCAGCGCGAGCGTCACCCGCATCGTCCG
>JAOPWW010000370.1 GCA_025965495.1 Frankiales bacterium | reverse complement strand
GTGGTCCCGATCAGCCAGTGGCTGCCCCAGGGGATGACGAACAGGACGCTCTTCTCGGTGCGGCTGATCAGCCCGACGGTCGCGTTGATGCGGTCGCGCGGGACGACGAGGTGGATGCCCTTGGAGGCCTTCACCGACAGCTGCCCCCGGCCGCCGACCAGCTGCTGGATCTCGTCGCTCCAGACCCCCGCCGCGTTGATCGTCTGCTTCGCCCGGACGTGGACCTCCGTGCCGCCCTCGAGGTCGCGCACGACGGCGCCCGTGACCCGGTCGCCCTCGCGCCGGAAGGAGGTGACTCGGGCGCTGGAGGCGCAGACCGCGCCGTAGGCGTGCGCCGTGCGGGCGAGCATCATCGTGTGGCGGGCGTCGTCGACCTGCCCGTCGTAGTAGCGGACGGCGCCGACCAGGGCGTCCTTGCGCAGCGCGGGGAACAGCCGCCGGGCCGCGGTCCGGGTGAGGTGCTTGTGGACCGGGACGCCGTGCCGGCCGCCGAGGACGTCGTAGAGCGCGATCCCGCTGCCCACGTACAGCCGCTCCCAGCCGCGGTGCTGCAGCGGGTAGAGGAACGGCACCGGGCGGGTCAGGTGCGGGCAGAGCGTGTTGAGGATGAGCGACCGCTCGCGCAGCGCCTCCCGGACCAGGCCGAAGTCGAGCTGCTCGAGGTAGCGCAAGCCGCCGTGCACGAGCTTGCTGGAGCGGCTCGACGTGCCGGAGGCGTAGTCGCGGGCCTCGACCAGCGCGACCGACAGCCCGCGGGTGGCGGCGTCGAGGGCGATGCCGGCCCCGACGACGCCCGCGCCGATCACGAGGACGTCGAACTCCTCCGCGCCCAGCCGCCGGAGCGCCTCCGCGCGCTGCGCGGGACCGAGGCCGGCCCGGGGAGCGGTCATCTGTCGTCCTCCTGGAGCGAGCGGGTCGAACCGATGAGCGTAGGCGGGCCGCAGTGGTGTGATGCGTCGCACAAGGACGGGAACGGTCACCACCGTGCCCGGATGCGTCCTACTTTGCGCCGACGACGACGACCCCGCCCGCTCGCCCGAGAGGCCCCCGTGATCCGCCAGCTGTCCAGCCTCGACGCCCAGTTCCTCGCCATCGAGGACGACCGGCAGTACGGCCACGTCGGGAGCCTCGCGGTCTTCGACCCGAGCACCAGCCCCACCGGGACCCTCACGGCCGAGACCGTCCGCGACCTCGTGCGCCAGCGGCTGCCGATGGTGCCGCCGCTGTCGTGGCGGCTCGCCCCCGTGCCGTTCGGCGTCGACTACCCGTACTGGGTGCGCGCCGAGGAGCTCGACCTCAGCTACCACGTCCGGGAGATCGCGCTGCCGGCGCCGGGCAGCGACGACCAGCTCGCCACCCAGGTCGCGCGCCTGCACAGCCGGCCGCTGGACCGCGCCCGGCCCCTGTGGGAGCTCTACGTCGTCTCCGGCCTGCCCGAGGGGCGGGTCGCGCTCTACAGCAAGATCCACCACGCCGTGATCGACGGCGTCTCCGGCGCCGAGGTCATCGGCATGCTGTTCGACCTCACCGCCGACGTCGCGCCCGTCCCCGACGACGTCCCCGCGCCGCTGGACCCGCACCCCGGCACGCTCTCCCTGCTCGGCCGAGGTGTGTTCGGCGGGCTGCGCCACCCGGTCCGCCGGGTCAAGGCCGTCCCCGCGACGCTCGCCCACCTGGACGAGACCACCTTCGCGGCCCTCCCCGGCGTGGCCCGGCTGGGTCGCCTCGCCGGCCACGTCGACGGCTGGCTCCACGGCGACCCCGACCGGGTCGTCCGTCCCGCCCTGCCCGCCCCCGCCACCCCGTTCAGCGGCAAGGTCTCCGCCCACCGCTCGTTCGCGTTCGGCGACGTCGCGCTCGACCGGGTCAAGGCGGTCAAGAAGGCCTACGGCGTGACCGTCAACGACGTCGTCGTGGCGCTGTGCGCCGGGGCGGTCCGGCGCTGGCTGCTCGAGCAGGACGCCCTGCCCGAGGAGCCGCTGGTCGCCCAGGTGCCGGTGTCGGTGCGCACCCCGGAGCAGTCGATGACCTACGGCAACCGGATCCTCATGCTCGGCGCGCCGCTGCACACCCAGGTCGCCGACCCGGTGGAGCGGCTGCGGCGGACGTCGGAGGACCTGCAGGTCATGAAGACCCGCCACAAGGCGCTCCCGGCGGACCTGCTCACCGACGTCAACCACTTCCTGCCGCCCGCGCTGTTCAGCCGCGCGGCCCGGCTGATGCTCGACCTCGGCGCCCGTGGCGTCGTCCGGCCCACCTGGAACCTGGTCGTGTCGAACGTGCCCGGACCGCAGTTCGACCTCTACTGCGCCGGCGCCAAGCTGCTCGCCACCTACCCGGTCTCCGCGGTCACCGACGGGCTCGGCCTGAACATCACCGTCATGAGCTACCGCGGCCGGCTCGACATCGGGGTGCTGGCCGACCGCGGCTCCGTGCCCGACCCGCACCGCCTGGTCGCCTGGATGGCCGACGAGCTGGCGGTCCTCGAGGCGGCGCAGCCCTCGTCGTGACCGCCTGACGTGCGCCAGCTGCTCCCGACGCCGGACCCCTCCCCGGACCTCGACCGGCTGTACGCGCAGCCGCCGGGCGTCCGGCTCGGGATGGTCGCGAGCGTCGACGGGGCGACCGTGGTCGACGGCGGGTCCGCGGCCCTGTCCGGTCCGGCCGACCGGCAGGCGTTCACGGCCCTGCGCCGGGCGTGCGACGTCGTCCTCGTCGGGGCCGGGACCGCGCGGGCCGAGCGCTACCGGCCGGTGCGCCTGTCCGAGCAGGTGCAGGCCGCCCGCCGGGAGCGCGGGCAGGCACCTCTGCCCCGGGTCGCCGTCGTCAGCCGCGGCCGGGGGCTCGACCCCGGGTCCCCGCTGCTCGCCCCCGGCGGCGACGTCCTGCTGCTGCTGCCCGCGTCAGCACCGGCACCACCCGGCGTCGAGGTCGCGACGGTCGGCGACGACGACGTCGACCTGGCCCTGGTGCTGGCCGCCCTGGCCGCGCGGGGCCTGACCCGGGTGCTCTGCGAGGGCGGGCCGGCGCTGGGCGGCGCGCTGCTGCAGGCGGGGCTCGTCGACGAGGTCTGCGCCACGACCAGTCCGCTGCTCGTCGGTGGCGACGGGCCGCGCCTGGTGACGAGCAGCACCGCGCAGGTGCGCCCCCTGGAGCTCGCCCACCTGCTCGAGCAGGACGGCGTGCTCCTCGCCCGCTGGCGGCTGGCCCGGGCGTGAGGTCCGGCCGGGGGGTCCTCGCCCTCGTGCTGC
>JAOPWW010000330.1 GCA_025965495.1 Frankiales bacterium | reverse complement strand
ACGGCGACCCGCGCGTCCCGCCGTGGCTGCGACCCTTCGGCGGGCAGGTGCTGGTCGCCCTCGACGACGCCGGGACCTACCTGGCCGGCGTCGGCGTCAAGCGGCACGCCGACGACCTGTCGGAGGTCGCGGTGGCGACCGACGAGCGGGCCCGGGGGAAGGGGCTCGCGCGGCGGCTGGTCGCGCAGGCGGCCCGCGCCGAAGGCGCCGCCGGCCGGGCGGTCCTGTACCTGCACGCGCCCGACAACGAGGCCTCGGCCCGGGTCGCCCGGGCCAGCGGCTTCCCCGACACCGGCTGGCGCGTCGTGGGCTTCTGGGAGGGCCGGCCCTAGTCGGCGGCGGGCTCCAGCACGAGGACCGGGATCTCCCGCTCGGTCTTCTTCTGGTAGTCGGCGTAGTCGGGGAAGGCCGCGACGGCGCGCTCCCACCACCGCGCCTTCTCTTCGCCCGTGACCTCGCGCGCGACGTAGTCGCCCTTGGCCGGCCCGTCCTGGAGCTCCAGGCGGGGGTGCTCGACCAGGTTGCGGTACCAGGCGGGGTGCTTCGGGGCGCCGCCCTGGGAGGCGACCGCGGCGTAGCTGCCCTCGTGCTCGACCCGCATGAGCGGGACCTTGCGGAGCTTGCCGCTGGAGGCGCCGAGCACGGTCAGCAGGACGACCGGCATCCCGCGCAGGCTGGTGCCCTCGGTCCCGCCGGAGGACTCGATGAGCTCCACCTGGTCGCGGACCCACTGCTGCGTGCTCGGCTCGTACTCCCCGGTGAGTGGCATGCGGGCAGTGTGCCCGGTCCTAGACGGGCTCGACCTCGAACACCCGGGTCGGCCGCACCAGCTCCTCCTGCGCACCGACCAGCAGCAGTTCGCGGGAGCCCGCCCGCTCGGTGGCGGCGAGCAGGCCGAACACGGCCGACGCGGCTGCCCCCAGTGCCGCGGCGGCGTCCCGCGCGGGCAGCCAGTGGGCGAGGAACAGGGCCGCGACGGCGTCGCCCGCACCGTTCACCTCGAGGCCGAGCCGCGGCGTCCGCACCCGCAGGTGCCGGCCGTCCTGGCTCACGAGCAGGTCGACGGCGTCGGCCGGGGTGTCGTCCGTGACGAGCGACGTCGTCAGCACCGTGCGCGGTCCGAGCGCCTGGACGGCGGCGACCGCATCCTTCACGGCGGCCAGCTCCCGCGTCCGCGTGCCGGCGAGCAGGTCGAGCTCGAAGTGGTTCGGCGTGACGACGTCGGCCGCCGGGACCGCCACCTCCCGGACCAGCTCGGGGATCCCCGGCTGCACGAACACGCCGCGCCCGACGTCGCCGAGGACCGGGTCGCAGCAGTACACGGCCCCGGGGTGGGCGGCCCGCACCCGCTCCACCGCGCGGACGACGGCCTGCCCGACGTCGGCCGCACCCAGGTAGCCGGACAGGACGGCGTCGCACCCGCCGAGCACGCCCCGGTCGGCGAGGCCGTCGAGGAGCTCGTCGACGCTCGCGCCGTCGTAGACCCGGCCGCGCCAGGCGCCGTAGCCGGTGTGGTTGGAGAACTGCACGGTGTGCAGCGGCCACACCTCGAGCCCCAGGCGCTGCAGCACGAACACGGCGGAGGCGTTCCCGACGTGCCCGTAGACGACGTGGGACTGGATCGACAGGACGTCCACGATGGGCACGCTGCCAGACAGCGGGCCGGGCGCCCGCCCCGGTCTAGAGGCCGAGGGCCTGCTGGGCCGGCAGCAGGACGTCCTGGTTCACCGTGAGCAGGGCGTTGCGGCCGTCGTCGGCCCCCGTGCTGGTGGCGGCCACGGCGGTGGTGGTCGTGAGCCAGTAGGCGCCGCCGGCCTGGTCCTTGACGACGAAGACCGCGAAGCCGGGCGTCACCTTGTCCGGCGACGGGACGGCGGCGCTGGCCCCGCCGGCGGAGCCCAGGACGAGGGTGCCGCCCAGCAGGGCGACAGCGACGGTGCGGTGCAGAGCACGGGTCATGGTGTGCCTCCTCGAGGGCCGGGCGCTGTGCCCGGGATGTCGTGGTTCTACCGCCCTGCCCGCAGCCCCCGCAAGGGAGGTCGGGCCGGCTGTCGTAGCGTCCGGCCGTGGACGCGGAGACCCGGTGGGGTGTGGTCGGGCCGGGGCGGATCGCCGAGAAGGTCGTGCAGGACGTCGCGCACGTCGAGGGCGCGCGCCTGGTCGCCGTGGCGTCCCGGTCGCTGTCGCGCGCGCAGGACTTCGCCGCCCGCCACGGCGTCCCGCGCGCGCACGGCTCCTACCGCGCCCTGCTCGAGGACGACGACGTCGACGTCCTGTACGTCGCGACGCCGCACGCCCAGCACGCGGCGCTGGCCCGGGCCGCCCTGACGGCGGGCAAGGCGCTCCTGGTGGAGAAGTCGTTCACCGCGACGCGCGAGGGCGCGCAGCAGGTGGTGGACCAGGCGCGGGCGAGCGGGACCTTCGTCATGGAGGCGATGTGGACGCGCTTCCAGCCGGCCGTCGTCGCCCTGCGGGAGACGGTCGCGAGCGGCGCGATCGGGGAGGTCCGGGCCGTCCAGGCCGACCTCGGGGTGCAGCGGCCGTTCGACCCCGAGGACCGGCTGTTCTCCCTCGCCCTCGGCGGCGGCGCCCTGCTCGACCTCGGCGTCTACGTCGTGTCCTTCGCGCAGATGCTCCTCGGCACGCCCGACACCGTCACGGCGACCGGGTCGCTGGCCCGCACCGGCGTCGACCTCGAGGCGGGCCTGCTGCTGGGCTACGACGACGGCCGCTCCGCGACGCTGCTCACCTCGCTCCGGCAGGCCCTGCCCGGACAGGCCCGGGTGTACGGGACGCACGGCTGGATCGACGTCCTGCCGCGCTTCCACCACCCGCAGACGATCGTGCTGCACCGCGACGGCGCCGAGCCGGAGGTCGTCACGCGGCCGCAGCTGGGCGGGGGCTACGCCCACGAGCTCCTCGAGGTCGTGCAGTGCCTGCGCGAGGGTCGCAGCGAGAGCGCGGTCATGCCCCTGGCCGACACCCTCGCCGTCCAGGACGTGCTGCAGCGGGCGGCTGACCAGCTCGGCGTCCGCCACGCCGAAGCCGACGTCGAGCTCGGCTGACCACCCGGCGCCGCTGCCTCCTAGGAGAGCCCCGCCGGCCCGAGGTCCTGCACGCCGGGCGGCGCCCAGCGGCCGTCGAGCGCCTGGGGCGCGGGCCCGTACAGGCGCAGGTTCAGCCGGAAGCCGCCGCTGGCCGGCGAGGGCAGCCAGTTGACCGTCGGGTCGCTCGGCCGGGTGTGCCGGACGTCGATGACCACCGACCCGTCGGCCCGGCGGCGCAGCGGCGGATGGCTCGGGCCGAGCGAGTAGCGGCCGGCGGCGTTCGGGACCAGGTAGCCGTCGGTGTCGTACATGGTCAGCGACCAGAAGTACCGGGCCGGCGGCTCCTGGCCCTTGCTGAACACGAGCCGGTAGTCGCGGGAGCCGTCGTAGAGCGCGCCGGTCCCGTCGGTGATGCCGGTCGGGTAGGTCGCCTCCTCGCGGGTGTTGGCGCCGAGCCCGACGAGGGCGATGCGCGCCCGGAAGGCGTAGTCGGTGCCGTAGCGGCCGATGTCGGCCTGCGGCTCGTACCAGCCGGAGTGCTGCTCGGCAGAGACGGCGGCGTCGGCCTTGGCCTCGGTCGGCAGCAGCGCGGCCTCGTCGGACACGCCCCGGTAGAGCGCGGCCAGGGTGACCGGGTCGAGTCCGGCGCGTTCGGGCGAGAGCCCCGCGCCGATGCCGTACGGCTTCAGGCGGGCGAGCAGAGGGGCGTCCCGGCGCGGCGGCGGGTCGACCCGGAGGGCGGCGTTGAGGGAGGCGACGAAGGCCTGACCGTCCTTCGGCGTCGGGAAGCTCTGGTGCACCGGGGCCGGGCACGCGGGCGGCGTCGGGATGCGGGTGCCGTCGAGGCGGGTCAGGCGGTAGCGCTGCATGGTGGCGAAGGCACGGGCCTGGTCGGCGGCGTCGCCGGCCAGCGTGCGCCCGATGACCCAGACGTGCCGGTCCGGCGCCGTCACGACGCGGGCCCCCTGCGGGACCGGCGTCCGCCCCGGTGCGCCCGGCCACCGCACGACGACGGTCGCGGCGCGGCTGCCGTCCTCGCGGGCACCGGGCGTGGCGATCACGTTCGTGTACGGGTCCAGCATCGCGAAGCTGTAGTACCGCGAGCCCATGTCGGGGTGCCGGAGCACGAGCGGGCCGGCGCCGAGGTCCAGGTGCGCGATCGAGTAGAGCGTGTCGGTGTTCGGGGCGACGACCGTCCTGAAGGTGGCGTCCGGGAAGCGCTGCACGTGGGAGAACGTGTCGACCGGGGCGTGGCCCTCGTGGTCGGCGCAGCGGACGCTGCTCATCTCGCGGCGCACCCGCAGGGACTCCAGCAGCGGGACGCCGTAGTCGTAGGCCTGCTGCCCGAGCGACAGCGCGGTGACGGGGTCGGTCGAGGGGACCGCGCGCGCGACCCCGGCACCGGACACCAGGGCGACGGCGGCCAGAGCGAGGGCGAGGGGACGACGGGCGTGCACGGGGCCTCCAGGGGAACGGTCTCCCTCGTGCTTCGCCACCGGCCGCCGAGTTCCTGCACGAGGAGTGCACCGACCACGGACGTAGCGTCGAGGCCGTGACGACCGCTGCCCCGGCCCTCGAGCACCGCTTCGCCGACGACCTGCCCGAGCTCGCCGTCCCGTGGCAGGGCGCACC
>JAOPWW010000327.1 GCA_025965495.1 Frankiales bacterium | reverse complement strand
GTGCTCGCCGCCGCCGGGGACCGGGCGAGCACCCGGGCGCCGCTGGCGAGGCTCGCCCTCGAACCTGAGGTGGCCGACGGCAGTGCCAGCGCGTTCCCGCTGCGGCTGACGGTGTGGCCGGGCGGTTCCACCCGGGTCGTGGCGAGGGCGAAGGGCCATGGACCGCCGGTGACGTGGGCCTGACAGACTTGCCGTCCGCATCGTGACGAGGGGGACGGCGTGCAGTTCGGTCGCTACTACGAGGAGTTCGAGGTCGGTGCGGTCTACAAGCACTGGCCAGGCAAGACGGTCACGGAGTACGACGACCACCTGTTCTGCCTCATCACCATGAACCACCACCCGCTGCACCTGGACGCCAACTACGCGGCCACGACGCAGCAGGGCAAGAACGTCGTCGTCGGGAACTACGTCTACTCGCTGCTGCTGGGGATGTCGGTGGCCGACGTGTCGGGCCGCGCGATCGCGAACCTCGAGGTCGAGAGCCTCAAGCACGTGTTCCCGACCTTCCACGGCGACACGATCTACGGCCAGACCGAGGTGCTCGACAAGACCGAGAGCAAGAGCAAGGACGACCGCGGCGTCGTCTACGTGGAGACGAAGGGCTACAACCAGGACGGCGTCCTGGTCTGCATCTTCCGGCGCAAGGTGATGGTCCCGAAGCGGAGCTACGCCGACACGACCGGCGGCGAGTTCCCGGGCCGTCCGGAACTCCGCGAGTCCTGAGGCACGACGACGACGACGACGGCCGGGCCTGCGTGAGCAGACCCGGCCGTCGCGGTTCGCCGGCGTCGCCACCGGGGACGAGCACGTCATGGAGATCGTGCTGATCGTCGTCGGGGTCATGCTGGTCGCTGCCGTCGTCGCGGCGGCAGGAGGCTTCCGCCCCCGGCGTCGGGGGACGACCGTGGCGCGGCCGGTCCGCCGTCGTGCGGTGGTGCAGCCCGTGGCCACACCGGTCGTGCAGCCCGTCGTCACGCCGGTCGAGGAGGTCGTCGAGCGCCGCGTCGTCGACTAGTCCCCGAGGCGAGCTCGGAGGGGCCCCGGGTCCGCGGTGCTTGACCCGCGGCCCGTCGCAGCGGACCGTGCAGGCCGTGAGCATCCCCGCGACCTGCCCCCGGTGCGGAGCGGCGCTGCGCGCCCCCGGCCTCATGGACAGCGCGTGGCAGTGCGAGCGCCACGGCGCCGTCGCCCCGTTGAAGGTGCTGCCACGGGTGACCGCGGACGCGCTGCGCCAGGTGTCGCGCAGCGCGACGGTGCCCGTCTGGTCACCGCTGCCGCTGCTCGCCGGCTGGACGGTCACCGGTCTCGGCGTCGCCGGCCCGGACGGCGCGCCGTCGGCGGTGGCCACCACCCTGTCCGGCCCCAGCCCGCTGGGCGGTCCCGCGGACCTCGTCGTGGTGGCGGAGGAGCCGGGCATCGGGCTCGGCGCGCGCGTCGCCGGGCTCGACACGGTCGACCCCGGGCTGGGTCGGCCCGGAGCGCCGGACGCCAAGCTCGACGCGGCCGGACACGACACGCCGCTGTGGCGCTCGGACTCGGCCGACGACCGCTGCGCCTTCGTGGGCGAGGCCGGCGGGGTCTGGCTGTGGGCGGTCCTGTGGCCCCCGGCGGCGGAGCTGGTGCTGCTCGAGCACGTCGTGCTCCACGACCTGCGCCACGACGCGCACGTCGCCGAGGAGCTCGCGTTCGGGGCGCCGACGCACCGGCTCGCCCTGCCTGCGTAGCGACGGACCGGCCGGGGTCGCTAGCGTGGCTCGGTGAGCGCCCCCCGGATCGACCTGCACACCCACTCCACCGCCTCCGACGGCACGACCCCGCCGGCCCGGCTCGTGCAGGAGGCCCGCGACGCCGGTCTCGACGTCGTCGCGCTGACCGACCACGACACGACGTCGGGCTGGGGCGAGGCGGCCGACGCGCTGCCGCAGGGGCTGCGGCTGGTGCGGGGCGCGGAGGTGAGCTGCGCCTCCGGCGGGATCTCGCTGCACCTGCTGGCCTACCTGTTCGACCCGCTGGAGCCCGTGTTCGCGGCGGCGCGGCTGCGCCTGCGCGAGTCCCGGGTGGGGCGTGCCGAGCTGATGGCCAAGCGGCTCGAGGACGCCGGCACCGGCGTGACCTGGCAGCGGGTGCAGGAGCTCGCGGGTGGCACGGTCGGCCGGCCCCACGTCGCGCAGGCGCTGGTGGAGGCCGGCGTGGTCGGGACGGTCGGGGAGGCCTTCACGTCGGAGTGGATCGGCAACGGCGGGCGGTTCCACGTCAGCAAGGTGGAGCTCGACGTCGTCGAGGCCGTCGAGATGGTCGTGGCGGCGGGCGGCGTCGCGGTGTTCGCGCACCCCGCGGCGAACAAGCGGGGGCGCACGGTCGGTGACGACGTCGTGCGGGAGATGGCCGCGGCGGGGCTGGCGGGGCTGGAGGTGGACCACGTCGACCACGACGACGCCGGACGGGCGCACCTGCGCGAGCTCGCGGCCGAGCTCGGCCTGCTGACCACCGGGTCGAGCGACTTCCACGGCGAGAACAAGACGGTGCAGCTGGGGGCGGAGACCACGGCGCCGGAGGCCTTCGAGCGGATCGTCGCCCTCGCCTCCGGGGTCCCGGTCCTGTGAGCCGCGTGTTCGACCCCACGACCTTCGGCGAGGTCTTCGTGACCCTGTTCGTGATCATGGACCCGCTCGGGAGCATCCCGCTGTTCCTCGGCCTCACCGGCGGCCGCTCGGACAAGACCCGTCGCAAGCTGGCCGCCCAGGCCGTCTACGTGTCGCTGGTGGTCATCACGATCTTCGCCGTCCTCGGCCAGCAGATCCTGGCGTTCCTCGGCATCGGCGTGCCCGCGCTGCAGGGGGCCGGCGGGCTGCTGCTGCTCATCGTCGCGCTGGAGCTGCTGACCGACCGGCAGGAGGACCCGAGCGAGGTGCGCGACGTGAACGTCGCCCTCGTGCCGCTGGGGACGCCCCTGCTGGCAGGACCGGGCGCCATCGTCGCCGTCATCGTGTTCGTGAAGCAGGCGTCGGGCTTCGACGAGTTCAGCGCGATCGCCGTCGGGATCGTCGCGATCCACCTCGCGGTGTACCTGGCCCTGCGCTTCAGCGTCAGCATCACGAAGATCATCAAGGAGGCCGGGATCGTGCTGCTCACCCGCGTCTCGGGCCTGCTGCTGTCGGCCATCGCGGTCCAGCTCGTCGCCGACTCGGTCCGCGCCTTCGTCGCCGAGGGCTAGGCGCCGGCTTGGGGTAGGAAGCGGGCATGCGTCGCCTGCTCCTGCTGCTCCCCGTCCTGCTGGCCACCCTGCTCGTCGGCGCGCCGGGCGCACACGCGTCCGGGGGCGGGACGGGGGTGGCCGACGTCGTCGCGTCCCTGCAGCGCGACCCGGTCTACGTCGACCCGAAGGCGGAGGTCCAGGTCGACGAGAGGGCTGTCCGGGCGCAGATCGCCAAGAGCGGGGTGCCCGTCTACGTCGCCGTGCTGCCGACGGCCGCGGCGACCGCGCTCGGCGGCGAGGGCGCCCTCAACGTCGCGATCGGCCGGCGCCTCGGGGCCCGGGCCGTCCTGGTGACGGTGGCCGGGACGTCGTTCACCGGCGGCGCCGGCAACGCCACGGGCTTCGGGAGCGGGCAGGCGGACGCGATCGCCAAGGGCGCCGAGAGCGGCAACGACGTCAGCGCCGGCCTGGTCCGCGCGGTCGCGCAGCTGCAGAGCGCGGCGCAGCAGCAGGGTCCGCCGGCCAGTCCGAGCGGCGACAGCTACAGCAGCGGCGGGGGCTCCGGCGGCGGCGGGGCGACCGTGCTGGGGGTCCTCGCGCTGCTGGGCCTCGGCGGCGGAGCGGTCTACTACACGCGCTCGCGCAAGCGCTCCTCCCGGCAGATGGAGGGCTCGCGGGCCGACGTGACGTCCCTGTACGACCGGCTGGGCGCCGACGTGTCGAACCTCGGCGCGGGCGACGACGCCGTCGCTAAGCAGGCCCTCGCCGACGCCGCCGAGCGCTACAACGCCACGGGCGCCCTGCTCGCCCAGGCCGACACGCCCGGCGAGTACGAGGCGGCCCGCCGGACCGTCGTCGAGGGGCTCAACGCCGCCCGGCTCGCCCGGCAGCGGCTGGGGCTCGACCCCGGCCCCGAGATCCCGCCGCCGCCCGGCTCCGGCCCCCAGCTGCAGCAGGCGGAGCGGGTGGCCGTCGGCGGTCAGGAGTACGAGGCGTCGCCGACGTACACGCCGGGGCTGAGCCACTACTGGGGCGGCGGCCTGGTCGGCGGTCGGATGGTGCCGGGCGGCTGGTACGGCGTGCCGTTCTGGGAGTCGGTGGTGATCGGCAGCGTCCTCGGCGGGGGAGGCGGTCTGTTCGGCGGCGGCTACGGCGGCGGCTACGGCGGCGGCTACGGCGGCTTCGAGCGCGGCTACGAGGAGGGCGTCGACGACGCCCGCGACGCGCGCTCGGGCGGCGGCGACTGGGGCGGCAGCGGGGGCGGCTTCGACCTCGGCGGCGGCAGCTTCGGCGGTGGCGGGGACTGGGGCGGCGGCGGGGGCGGCGACTGGGGCGGTGGTGGCGGGGGCGGCGACGGCGGCACCTGGTGACCCGGTCCTGTCGGAGGTCTCCGGCAGGATGAGGGCATGACGCAGCTGGGGCTCGAGGGGATGCCGAAGCGGCTGTTCTCCTGCACGCCCTCGCGCCTGACCGGCTGGTCGGACTGCCCGCGGCGCTACCGCATGACCTACCTCGACCGGCCCGTGCCGCAGAAGGGCCCGCCGTGGGCGCACAACACCGTCGGGGCGGTGGCGCACCTCGCGCTGGCGCGGTGGTGGGGGCTGCCGCGCGAGCGTCGGACGCCCGCGGGGGCCCGGGCGCTCGTCGAGACGGCCTGGAAGACCGACGGCTTCCGCACCCCGCAGCAGGCCGAGCAGTGGCGAGGGCGCGCCGGGGACATGGTCGAGGGCTACGCCGCGACCCTGGACCCCGACGACGAGCCGCTCGGGGTCGAGCGGACCGTGTCGGTGAAGAGCCTGGTCCTGGCCGTCAGCGGCCGGGTCGACCGGATCGACCTGCGCGACGGCGAGGTCGTCGTCGTGGACTACAAGACCGGGCGCTCCCGGCTCACCACCGACGACGCCCGTGGGTCGCTCGCGCTGGCCATGTACGCGCTGGCCTGCGCCCGGACCCTGCGCAAGGAGTGCGCGACCGTCGAGCTGCACCACCTGCCCACGGGCGAGGTCCTGCGCTGGGAGCACCCGCCCGAGGCGCTGGCCCGGCACCTGTCCCGAGCCGAGGCGCTGGGGGAGGAGGCGGCCGACGCGACCGAGGCCCTGGCCGACGGCGGTGACCCGGACGCGCTCTTCCCGGCCCGACCATCGAGCCGGTGCGGCTGGTGCGACCTCGTGCGGGTCTGCCCGGCGGGGCTCGCCGCCGTCGGCGCGCCGCAGCAGCCGTGGGCGGGACTGGCCGAGTGACGGAGGGACGAACGGACCATCAGCGCTCGAGGTAGGACGCGGCAGCCCGAAGCAGATCCGGGCGGTCACGCAGGAGTCCGAGGCCGACGTTGCACCTCCGGCAGAGCAGCCCGCGGACGCGTCCCGTCCTGTGGCAGTGGTCGACAGCGAGGTCCCAGCCCTCCTTCTCGGGGTCTCCGCAGATGGCGCAACGGTCCTGCTGCTCTTCCACCAGCGCTCTGTACTGGACCAGCGTCAAGCCGTAGCTGCGCAACTTGTGCGCCTTGACCGACTCGGCGTAGCGCTCCGGGTTCTCCGCCCGCCAGCGCAACATGCTCTCCTGCCTGCGCGCCCGGTCCTTCGCGACGTGCGCGCGGTTGATCGCGTTGCGACAGGTCTTGCAGCGCCGGTTGCGCCCCGTCGCTCGAGACGCTTCGCGGTGGAACTGGTCCGCGCACTTCGTGACCCCGCACTCCACGCAGGTCAGCATCTGCAGCCCTTCGTCGTCGAGCATGCTTCAGTCTGGAACTCGGGTACGACAGATTCGGAGCCCTCATGACCGAGCCCAGGAGCACCACCGGGCAGCTGCACGAGGGCGCGGGCCGGCAGGGCTGGACGAGCGCCAAGGCCGCCACCTTCACCGAGTCCGTCATCCGCGAGATGAGCCGGCTGTGCGCCGCCTCGGGCGGCGTCAACCTGGCCCAGGGGTTCCCCGACTTCGCCTGCCCGCCGGAGCTGAAGGAGGCGGCCAAGGCGGCGATCGACGCCGACGTCAACCAGTACGCCGTGACCTGGGGCGCGCCCGACTTCCGGCAGGCTCTGGCCGCGAAGGTCGGCCGCACCTACCCGGGCTGGGACGTCGACCCGGACACCGAGGTCTGCGTCACCTGCGGCTCGACCGAGGCCATGATCGCGACCCTGCTCGCCACCGTCGACCCCGGTGACGAGGTGATCGTGTTCGCGCCCTTCTACGAGAATTACGGCCCCGACGCCGTGCTGTCGGGGGCGACGCCGCGCTACGTGACGCTGCACGCCCCGGACTGGAGCATCGACGAGGCGGAGCTGCGGGCCGCCTTCTCGGACCGCACCCGGGCGATCATCGTCAACACGCCGCACAACCCCACCGGCAAGGTCTTCAGCGGGGACGAGCTCGCCCTGATCAGCCGGCTCTGCCAGCACTACGACGTCCTGTGCCTCACCGACGAGATCTACGAGCACATCGTCTACGACGCCGAGCACGTCCCGCCGGCGACCGTTCCCGGGCTCGAGGACCGGACGGTGACGATCAACGCGTTGAGCAAGACCTACGCCGTGACCGGCTGGCGGGTCGGCTGGACGATCGCCCCGGCCGCGGTCACGAGCAGCATCCGCAAGGTCCATGACTTCCTCACGGTGGGCGCTGCCGCCCCGCTGCAGGCTGCCGGGGTGGCCGCGATGGAGCTCCCCGCCTCGTACTACGCGGCGACGGCGGCCGCCTACCGCGAGCGGCGCGACGTCCTGTGCGGCGTGCTCGAGCAGGCCGGGTTCCGCTTCCGGGTGCCCGACGGCGCGTACTACGTCCTGTGCGAGACCGGCGACCTCGATCCGGCGCAGGACTCGAGCGCCTTCGCCCGCCGCCTGGTCGTCGACCCCGGCGTCGCGGTCGTGCCCGGCACGAGCTTCTACGCCGACCCCGCTGACGGCGCGCACCTGGTCCGGTTCGCCTTCCCGAAGCGGCTCGAGACCCTCCACGCTGCCGCCGAGCGGCTGGCCCGGCTGTGAGCGCCGTGGCGGTCCGCCCGCACCTGCTGCTCGAGTACGTCCTCGCCGCCGACTACCTCGAGCGTCGCGGCGCGCTGCGCGAGGAGCACCTCGCCCTGGTGGCCGGCCGGGACGACCTCGTGCTGGCCGGGGCCCTCGACACCGCCGACCGTGCGCTGCTGGTGTTCCGGGGCGCTGTCGCGGGCAGTGTCGAGGCCTTCGCAAAGGCCGACCCGTACGTGCAGCAGGGGCTGGTCACGAGCTGGCGCGTCACCGCCTGGAACGTCGTCGCGGGAGACGCCGCCGCCTAGCCGCAACCCGCTGGACCGCACCGGCACCCTGACGGCGTGGGAGACGTGCTGCTGGGCGCCGGTCTCGGGCTGCTGGTCGCCCTGCAGGTGGGGCCCATGACGCTGCTGCTCGTCCGGACCAC
>JAOPWW010000298.1 GCA_025965495.1 Frankiales bacterium | reverse complement strand
TCGGCGACCGGCTCGGCCACGTCGGCGTCTACGCCCTCGCCCTGTCCGCCGCGGTCACCGCCGTCGTGCTGTTCCGGCGCGCGGCGAACCCGCTGGCGCCGCTGGGCGGAGCGGTCGTCGTCGTCGCGTGCTGGCCGTTCTACGTCCACCACGTCTTCCCCTACCGGGGCGTCCTCGCGATGGCGGCGATCGGGGTCGGCCTCGGGCTGCTCGAGCTCGGCCGGGACCGCCGCCCCGCCTGAGCCGGCCGTCTGGCACGCTCCTGCTCGTGCCCCGCGTCGACGTGATCCACGACAGCCCCCTGCCGCCCGCGCGCGTGTTCGCCTTCCTGGCCGAGCACGAGAACCTCGGCCCGGTGCTCGGTGCGACGGTCCGCCGCGTGCGGGACGGCGCGACCGAGCGCAACGGCGTGGGGTCGGTCCGGGAGATCCGGGTCGGCGTGCTGCCGCCGTTCGAGGAGACCGTGACGGCCGTCGTCCCGGACCGCTCGATCGACTACCGGATCACCAAGGGCAGCCCGCTCAAGGGCCACGCCGGACACCTCGACGTCGCCCAGCGCGGCGCGGGCAGCCGGGTGCGCTGGACCATCGACTTCGGCGCGCCCGTGCCGGGCCTCGCCGCGGTCATCGGCGCCGTGCTCACGATGCGGGTCCGCGCCGGGCTCAAGGCCGTGGACGCGAAGGCCTGACGCCCTAGCGGACGGTCGCCGTCCGGGGCAGGCGCAGCGCCTGCAGGAGGTAGTCGACGCCGGTCCAGACGGTGGCGACGACGGCGACGAGCAGCACCGGCATCCGCAGGTCGGCCAGCAGGCCCGACAGCGGGAGCAGGTACAGGGCGACGGCGATGTTCTGGGTCAGCGCCTTGGCCTTCCCGCCGCGCCCGGCCGGCATGACCTCGGCGCAGCGGCGGACCGCCCAGGCGCGCAGCAGCGTGACGCCGACCTCGCGGCCGAGCACGACGGCGGTGGCCCACCAGGGCAGCTCGCCGAGCAGGGACAGCCCGACCAGCGCGGAGCCGACGAGGGCCTTGTCGGCGATCGGGTCGGCGAGGATCCCGAAGTCGGTGACCTGGCCGCGGCTGCGGGCGATCCGGCCGTCGACGACGTCGGTCAGGCAGGCGGCGGTGAACAGGGCCCACAGGACCAGCCGCACCCCGTCCTGGGCCTCGGCCGTCAGCAGGAGCACGGCGAACACCGGCACGACCAGCAGCCGGCCCAGGGTGAGGGCGTTGGGGAGGTTGACGACGGGGACGGCGGCGGGGCCGTCCAGCGCCGTGCGGTCGAGGAGGGGAGCGGTCACGAGGCACCTGCCAGGAGGTCGTCGGGAGCGGTGCGCGGGGTCGCCGGGAGGCTCTCCAGGAAGGGCAGCACCAGGGAGGCGGTGCGCTCGGGCACCTCGATCTGCGGGACGTGGCCGACGCCGTCGAGGACCTCGACCTGCCAGCCGGGCTGCAGCGCCGCGAGCTGCTGCACGCCGGAGAGGGGGGCCAGGCGGTCCAGCGCCCCCTGCAGGACCAGGGCGGGAGCCCGGACCGAGGCGATGGCGGCGCGGTAGGTGCCGGCCCGGGCCAGCAGCACCCCGAGGGAGCGGGCCGCCTCGAGGAAGGCCGCCTCGGCGTCGGGGCCGGACGCGCGGGAGGCCAGCAGCTCGACGGCGAGGGCCTTCATGGACGGCGAGACGCGGGTGGCGTCGGCCGTCGTGAGCTCGAGGGTCTCCTGGACCATGCCCTCCGGGCCGAGCCGCTCGCGGCGTCGCGACAAGCTCCGCCCGGCCAGGCCGGGGACGGCGTACAGGGCGGCCTGGCGCGCGAGCGCCCGGTCGGGGACGTCGCGCCGGGTGCGCGGCAGCGCCGGCCCGATGAGCACCAGACCGAGGACCTTCGCGGGCTCCGCGGCGGCCTGCAGGACGCTGATCGCCGCGCCCATGGAGTTGCCGAGCAGGACCACCGGCTCGCCGACGACCTCGTCGACGAAGCGGTCGAGCAGCACGCGGTTGGCCCGCACCGACGACGACCGGCCGGCCCGCGGCGTGCGGCCGTGGCCGGCGAGGTCGAGGGCCAGGACGCGGTGGGTGCGGGCGAGCAGCGGCGCGAGGTCGTGCCAGTTGGCGTGCGAGCCGCCGAGGCCGTGGACGCAGACGACGGTGGGACGACCCGGGACCGAGGGGCCGCCGTGGTCGACGGCGTGGACGGGACCGTCGAGGTCGACCGTGCGGGAGACGGGGTGGTTCGGCACGGGCACCTCGCTCTCAGGACCTGCGGGCAGGCCCTTGCGGCTGCTCGACGACGAGACCCGGTCCCCCACGAGCGGGATCGGGTCGGAGTACGAGCGTGCCACGCAGGAGGCCGTCGAAACGCCGACGGGCGGGAGGGCAAGGTCACGCCTCGGCCACGACCTGCGCGCGCCCGCCTGACAAGATGGTGGGCGGAGCGCGGCGAGACCCGCCGCCAACAGGAGGCACAGTGTCGGACGTCGAGCTCACCACCCCCACCGGGTCGTTCCCCCTGTCCGTGGTCGAGGGCACCGAGGCGCCGTCGGCCGTCGACATCAGCAAGCTGCTCGCCAGCACCGGCCAGGTCACCCTCGACCCGGGCTTCGTCAACACGGCGTCGTGCTCGTCGGCGATCACCTACCTCGACGGCGACGCCGGCTTCCTTCGCTACCGCGGCGACCCGATCGAGCAGCGGGCCGAGAAGGGCTCGTTCCTCGAGGTCGCCTGGCTGCTCATCTACGGCGAGCTGCCCACCGAGGACGAGCTGGCCGGCTTCAAGGCCAAGATCCGCAAGCACACGATGCTGCACGAGGACTTCCGGGAGTTCTTCCAGGGCTTCCCGACCGACGCGCACCCGATGGCGGTCCTGTCCAGTGCCGTCTCGGCGTTGTCGACCTTCTACCAGGACAGCCTCGACCCGTTCGACCCCGAGCACGTCGAGTCCTCCACCATCCGGCTCATCGCCAAGATGCCGACCATCGCGGCGTACGCGCACAAGAAGTCGGTCGGCCAGCCGTTCCTCTACCCGGACAACACCCTGGGCTACGTCGACAACTTCCTGCGGATGACCTTCGGGGTCCCCGC
>JAOPWW010000297.1 GCA_025965495.1 Frankiales bacterium | reverse complement strand
AGTCCCTGAACCTCAAGCAGCGGGGCCTGGAGATCGTGTCGTGCCCGTCCTGCGGCCGCGCCCAGGTCGACGTCTACACCCTCGCCGAGCAGGTCACGGCCGGCCTCGAGGGGCTGACCGTCCCGCTGCGGGTCGCCGTCATGGGCTGCGTCGTCAACGGCCCGGGGGAGGCGCGCGAGGCAGACCTCGGCGTCGCCTCGGGCAACGGCAAGGGCCAGATCTTCGTCAAGGGCGAGGTCATCAAGACCGTTCCCGAGGCGCAGATCGTCGAGACCCTCATCGAGGAGGCCCTCCGCCTCGCCGACGCCTACGAGGGCCCCAGCGGCGAGGTCGCCGTCGGCGTCAGCTGACCTGACGTCCGTCCGTTAGCGTGCGGTCGTGCTGAGGACGAGCAGTTCCCGCGTCCTCGACGGGCGCGACCTCGACGAGGTCCGAGCGCTGCTGGACCGCGACCCCGTCGCCGACTGCTTCCTCGCCTCCCGCGTCGCCGCGGCCGGCCTCGACAGCTGGCGCCTCGGCGCCGAGGTCTGGGGCTACGGCGAGCGCGGCCGGCTCGAGGCGCTCTGCTACTCCGGGGCCAACCTCGTGCCGGCCCAGGCCGGGGTCGAAGCGGTCCGCGCGTTCGCCGACCGGGCCCGCCGCCAGGGCCGCCGCTGCTCCTCCATCGTCGGGCGGAGCGAGAGCGTCGACCTGCTCTGGTCGCTGCTGCAGCCGTCCTGGGGCCGGGCCCGCGACGTCCGCGCCGGGCAGCCCCTGCTCGCCCTGTCCGGACCCCCCGCGGTCGACCCGGACCCGCTCGTGCGACGGGTCCGCCCCGACGAGACCGACGTCCTGCTGCCGGCCTGCATCGCGATGTTCACCGAGGAGATCGGGGTCAGCCCCCTGGCCGGTGACGGCGGGGCGCTCTACCGCGCGCGCGTCCAGGAGCTCGTGGCCCAGGGCCGTGCGTGGGCCCGGATCGAGGCCGGCGCCGTCCTGTTCAAGGCCGAGGTCGGGGCCGCCAGCGACGGCGTCTGCCAGGTCCAGGGCGTCTGGGTCCACCCGGAGCTGCGCGGCCGCGGGCTGGCCGGACCCGGGGTCGCCGCCGTCGCCGTCGCGGCGCAGCGCGAGGTCGCCCCGACCGTCAGCCTCTACGTCAACGACTACAACACCGCCGCCCGGCGCGCCTACGCCCGCGTCGGCTTCTCGGAGGTCGGGCGCTTCACCAGCGTCCTGTTCTAGCCGCCGTCGCCCTCGGCCCTGGCGGCCCGGACCATCTCGAGGAACGCGGTGTTCTGCACGAAGGAGCCGCGGGCGGTCGCGGCGAGCTTCCCGCCGGGCGTGAAGATGCGGGCCTCGGCGACGGTGCGGGTCCGCCCGGCGTGCACGACCGAGCCCTCCACGCGGTGGAGCTGACCGACGAGGGCGGGCCGCAGGTAGGTGACGTCCAGGTCCAGGGTCAGCATCGGCACGAACTTCTGGCCGGTCGTCGCCGCCGCGACGCCGGCCGCCTCGTCGCAGACCAGGGCGATGTAGCCGCCGTGGACGTTGCCCGACAGGTTGGCCAGTGCTGGCGTCGGGGTCCAGTGCATGACCAGCTCGCCCGGTCCGGGGACCTCCGCGACGACGTTGCCGGTGTGGGCCGTGTGCGGCCCCTGGTCGATCGCCCCCGTGGTCCAGGAGCGCACGAAGCCCGCGGCGTCGTTCTCCTGCCAGGCGGTGAGGTACGCGTCGTCGATCCGGACCCTCGGCTGCGCCTGCACGCGCCGACCGTAGCGAACGCGGATCGGTACCCAGGGGTGACGAAGGTCACGGCTGGACGCGTTGTGGTTCGCTCCTCCGACCCGCAGGCACGCACCCGGAGGACTCCGCATGACGTTGCAGCTCAAGCCCGGCACCGCCTGGGCGGACGTGTACGCCCGCGCGCGGGCCGCCGCCCCGGAGGCGTTCGACGCCGACCGGATCCTGAACCTGCACGGGGGCGAGTGGCAGCGCAGCGGCGAGCCCGGCGACCACGTCAACCCGGTCGACGGCCAGCCGATCCAGGGCCCGCCGCGGATCAGCCACGACGAGGCGGTCGCGGCCGTCAAGCACGCGCACACCGAGCACGACGCCTGGACCCGGGTCGACCTCGACGAGCGCAAGCGCATGGTCGCCGCCGCGGTCTACGAGATGCGGACCCACCGGGACACCCTCGCCCAGCTGCTCGTGTGGGAGATCGGCAAGCCCTGGAAGCTCGCCTGCGACGACGTCGACCGCGCGCTCGACGGCGTCGACTGGTACCTCGGGCAGATCGAGCGGCAGCTGCAGGGCCGCAGCCCGCTCCCCGGGCCGGTCAGCAACATCGCCTCGTGGAACTACCCGATGTCCGTCCAGGTCCACGCCGAGCTCGTGCAGTGCCTCGCCGGCAACGGCGTCGTCGCCAAGACGCCGTCCCAGGGCGGCTTCCACACCCTCACGCTCGCCCACGCGTTCATGAAGCGCGCCGGCCTGCCCGTCACCCTGATCTCCGGCGTCGGCGCGGCCCTCGGCGACGCCCTCATCAGCAGCCCCGAGATCGGCGCGCTCGCCTTCGTCGGCGGGCGGGCCAACGGCCGCAAGGCCGCGACGACGCTCGCGGACACCGGCAAGCGCCACCTGCTCGAGCAGGAGGG
>JAOPWW010000281.1 GCA_025965495.1 Frankiales bacterium | reverse complement strand
GCGCTGCAGGCCGTCGCGCAGGGCCGGCAGCCGGTCGCGACGACGGACGCGCGTGCCCGCGCCGCCGTCGCCCGGGTCAGCTCGCCCGCACGGGCGACGCGGGTGTACGGCTGAGCGATCCGGTGCTGCCGCGCACCACCAGCCGGGTCGGCAGCACGACGGTCCGGCGCGGCACGGCGACGCCCTGCTGCAGGACGTCGACGAGCAGGTCCGCCGCGGCGCGCCCCAGCGCGTCGACGGGCTGGGCCACCGTGGTCAGGTCGTGCGTCCCGGCGAACTCGTGGTCGTCCACGCCGACGACCGACAGGTCCTCCGGCACGCGGAGCCCGCGACGCCGCGCGACACCGAGCACGCCCACGGCCATCTCGTCGGACGCGGCGATCACTGCCGTCGGCCGAGGCACGGCGTCCAGCAGCAGCTCCCCGGCCGCCGCACCGCCGGCCAGGGTCCAGTCGCCGACGAGCTCCCGCGGCGCCGGGACACCGGCCGCCTCGGCCGCCTGCAGGATGCCGGCTCGCCGGTCGACCGCGGTCGCGACGTGGACGTCGTGCACGCGGTCGCCCCCGACGTAGGCGATGTCGCGGTGGCCCAGCGACAGCAGGTGCTGCATGGCCGTGCGGCCGGCGGCGACGTCGTCGATGCCGACGCGGTGCCAGGGCGTGACGTCGACGCCGAGGGTCACGACCGGGACGTGCAGGTCCTGCAGGACGGCGACCTCCTCCGGCTCGAGGTCGCACGACAGGACGACGACGGCGTCGACGCGGCGGCGCAGCAGCTGCTGGTCGAGCAGGACGCTGCGGCTCGAGCGGGTCGTGCCGACGTTGAACAGCAGCACGTGCAGGCCGTCCTCGCGCAGCCGTCCCTCGACGCCGTCGAGCGCGTGCGCGAAGAACCAGCGCGACAGGAACGGGGCGATCACCCCGACGACGCCGGTGCGGCCGGAGGCCAGGCTCGCGGCGCTGGGGGAGGCGACGTAGCCGAGGTCGGCTGCGGCCTGCAGGACCCGGGTGCGGGTGGGCGCACTGACCCGGTCGACCCCGCGGAGCGCCCGCGAGACCGTCGCTGTCGAGACGCCGGCGAGCCGGGCGACGTCGTGGATGCCCGGGACGCCGCGCCGGCCGCGCCCGACCGGGACGGGCGGCGCGGCGTCGGGGGCGTCAGCCCTTGAGACCACCGGCCAGCAGCCCACGGACGAAGTAGCGCTGGAGGCTGAGGAAGACCGTCACCGGGACGATGATCGACACGAAGGCGCCGGCGGAGACCAGGTGCAGGGCGCTGCCGCGCGTGCCGGACAGGTTGTAGATGCCGACGGTCAGGGGGGCGACGTCGGTGCCGCCGCCGGCGAAGGTCAGCGCCACGAGCAGGTCGTTCCAGACCCACAGGAACTGGAAGATGCCGAACGCGGCCAGCGCCGGGGTGAGCAGCGGCAGCAGCACCTTGAGCAGGATCTGCACGTGCCCCGCGCCGTCCATGCGGGCGGCCTCGATGAGCTCCCGGGGGATCTCCCGCATGAAGTTGTGGATGAGGAAGATCGCGAGCGGCAGCGCGAAGACCGAGTGCGACAGCCAGATGGTCCAGAAGGTCCCGGCGAGGCCCGCGCCGACGTAGAGCTTCAGCAGCGGAAGGAGCGTCACCTGGATGGGGACGATCTGCAGCGAGAACACCGCGATGAACAGCACGTTGCGGCCCTTGAAGTCGACCCAGGCGAAGGCGTACGCCGCGAGCACCGCGAGAGACAGAGGGAACAGCACCGCGGGGATCGTGATGACGAACGAGTTCAGGAAGTAGGCGCCGAGGTTGCCGCCCTGCGGGCTGAAGACCGTGCGGTAGTTGTCGAGCGTGACCTGCGGGTCGCTGAAGAACGTCCACCAGCCGGTGGTCCGCGCCAGCAGCTGCGGCCGGACCGACGTGACCGCCAGGCCGAACGTCGGCAGGGTCCACAGGATGCCGAGCACGACGGCGGCCAGCGACGCCCACGGGCGCGACAGGCGGCGGCGTGCGACGGCCGCGGCGTCGACAGGCGTGATCGGCGGGGTGGTGGTGACGGGGGAGACGGTCGTGGCGGTCATCGGCCCTCCGAGGCGCGCAGCTGGCGGACGTTGTAGGCGACGATCGGGACGACGAGCAGGAACAGCAGCACGGCGAGCGCCGACCCGAGCCCGGAGTCGTCCGCGCGGAACGTCTGCGCGTAGAACTCGTTGGCGACGACGCTGGTGTCGAACCGGCCGCCGGTGATGCTGGCGACGATGTCGAACACCTTGAGCGTGGCGATGCCGATGGTGGTCAGGACGACCACGAGCGCCGGGCGGATCGAGGGCACGGTGACGTACCGGAACATGCCGATCGCGCCGACGCCGTCGAGCCGGGCGGCCTCGACGATGTCGTCCGGGATCGCCTTGATGGCGGCCGACAGGACCGTCATGGCGAAGCCGGCCTGGATCCAGATCATGATCGCGATCAGGAACAGGTTGTTCCAGGGGGAGTCGAGCAGCCACTGCTGGGGCGACCCGCCCAGCCTCACGACGACCGCGTTCAGGAGGCCGATCTGGTGCACGCCGGCCTGGTCCGGGCGGAACTCGTAGACGTACTTCCAGATGATCGACGCGCCGACGAACGAGATGGCCATCGGCAGGAAGATGAGGGCCTTGGCGAGCGCCTCGAGGCGGGCGCGGTCGACGAGGATCGCGTACAGCAGCCCGATCGCGGTCGCCACGAACGGGGTGACGAGGACCCACAGGGCCGTGTTGCGCAGGACCACGAGCTGGTCGTGGTCGGAGAAGATCCGGCTGTAGTTGTCGAGGCCGATGAAGCTGTGACCCGCGGCGTCGAAGAACGACAGCCCGATGGTGCGGGCTGCCGGGTAGATCAGCCCGATGAGCAGGGCGACCACGGTGGGGAGCAGGAAGGCGGCCGCGACCTTGGCGTCGCCCCGCCGTCCCTTGACCCG
>JAOPWW010000264.1 GCA_025965495.1 Frankiales bacterium | reverse complement strand
TCTGGGACGACTCCCGCGCCCAGCTGCGCCCGGTCGGCGTCGTGCGGGCGCCGGTCAGCCTGCAGCGGGGCACCCGGCGCCACCCCGCACCGGACCCCTGGGCGGGCCTGCCGCCGCTGGCCGAGCGGACCGCCCTCATGGACGACCCGCTCGGACCGCTGCTGCTGCACCTGGCGAGCTGGCTGGCGACCTGCGGCGGCCTCCAGCTGCTCCCCGGCTGAGCCGACCGCCGGCCGCCAGACCCCGGAGCGCCCGACCGCCTAGCGCTGGCTCGCGCCGAGCACCTGCTCGCTGTCCTGCACGTCGACGTCGCGGCGCTTGCGCTCTCGGACGGAGCTGAACAGCGACAGCAGGATGAAGGCGACGCCGGTGAGGCCGGTGACCACCTCGCTGATGTGGTACTTCACCGAGAAGAGCATGATGCCGGCCAGCACGCCGATGGCCCAGTGCGCGCCGTGCTCGAGGTAGACGTACTCCGACAGCGTGCCGGCCCGGACGAGGTAGATCGTCAGCGAGCGGATCCAGAAGGCGCCGATGCCGAGGCCGAGCGCGATGACGAGGATCTTGTCGGAGATCGCAAAGGCGCCGATGACGCCGTCGAAGGAGAACGACGCGTCGAGGACCTCGAGGTAGAGGAACGAGAAGACGCCCGCCTTGAACACGGCCATCGTCATCTTGCCGCCCACCGGGCCGGTGTCCTTGCCCTCACGGTTCTCCATCGACTCCTCGAACAGGGCGTCGAGGCCGTTGACGGCGAGGTAGGTGACGAGGCCGGCGATGCCGGCGAGCAGGACCTTGGTGACCTCCTCCTCCGGGGCCAGCCGCGACATGAGGTAGATCCCGCCGAGGGCGAGGAGCACGGACAGCTGGTCGAGCTTGCCGATCTTCTGCAGGGCCTTCTCGACCGGCGTGAGCCACAGGATCTCGCGCTCGGGGTCGAGCACGAAGTCCAGGAAGATCATCAGCAGGAAGGTGCCGCCAAAGGCGTAGATGAGCGCCTCGGAGGCGGCCAGCTCCCGCCCGTAGCGCACGGAGTCGTTGAGCGCCAGGTCGATGACCTCGCCGAAACCCAGCCCGGCCGTGATCGACACGATGAGGATCGGCAGCACGAGGCGCATGCCGAAGACGGCGATGAGGATGCCGACGGTGAGGAACAGCCGCTGCCAGACAGGGTGCATCCGCTCGAGCACCTTGGCGTTGACGACGGCGTTGTCGAACGACAGCGAGATCTCCAGGACGCCGAGCAGGAGCACGATGAGCGCGGTGCTCACGCCGCCCGTGGCGATCGCGACGACCACCGCCGCGACCGTGAGCACCATGGCCCAGCCGAAGTTGCGGATCAGCATGCGCAGGAGTCCTTCATCGAGGGGGCGGAGAGACGGGCCGGGGCCCGGGCAGAGGTCTGCCCCGCTGCCGGCGTGCTGCACGCAGCAGCCCGCTGCGGGCAAGCAGGGCCCGCACGGCGACGTCGCTGTTCGTGCTGCCGGGCGCGGGCGGGCGCAGGGTCGTGACGGCGAAGCCGCTGCCGGCGGTGCAGGCCTGGGCGAACGAGAGCACGACCGAGGCGACGGGGGTGTCGTAGACCGACAGGTGCTCGCCGGCGCGGGACCAGGCCGCCTCGTGGGGGCTGCCGCGGCGGTAGGTGCCGACGGGGTGCAGGTCGGTCTGCCCCGGGACCGGGCGGCACACCAGGACGACGTCGCCGAGCGAGGCGAACAGGGTGTCGCCCCAGGACCGGGCCAGCCAGGACGGGACGTACCCGTCGCGGGTCCAGGCGGTGCCGACCTGCTCCGCGGACAGGGCCGTCAGGACCTGCCCGAGCAGTCCCCAGAGCAGGTTCGACGTCCCGAACACGAGGTCGCCGGTGCGGTCGACGCAGAACACCCCCACGTCGCACCCCCTGTCCGGTCGAGACGACAGTCTCCCAGACGCCCGGGCGCGGACACGACGACGGCGCCGTCCTGCGAGCAGGGCGACGCCGTCGGGAGGTGCGGGGTGTGCTGGCGGAGCGGGAGCGTCAGCCCTCGGCGCGCGGCGCGGGGATGCCGGCGAGCAGCGACTTGACCTCGGCCTCGCGGTAGCGGCGGTGGCCGCCGAGGGTGCGGATGCTGGTGAGCTTGCCGGACTTCGCCCAGCGCGTGACGGTCTTGGGGTCGACGCGGAACATCGACGCGACCTCGGCGGGGGTCAGCAGGGCCTCGGCCTCGTGGGTGCGGCTGCTCATGTCGGTGGTCCTCTCGGGGAGAGACCGGGCGCGCGCTCGGTCCGCTCCCGATGGTGCGCGATGTCCGGCTTTCCCGGTATGGCACGTCCGGGCCATCTTCGGACTAGTCCACCCGGCCCAGCGGGTGCGTCCTAGTTCGCGCTCTCGACCGCCTCGAGGGCCTTCATCCGCGTCGTGACCCGCCCGTAGGCGGCGCTCGCCCGGCCCGTGTCGCCCTCCCCGAGCGCGGCGACGGCCTCGGCCACGTCGCGCGCCGACTCGTCGGCCACGAGGTCGTCGTCGGCCTGCAGGTGGACCAGGCCGCCGTAGTCGAGCTCGACCAGGGAGCGGGGGTGGAACTCCTCGAGCCAGCGCCCGACCTCCTCGAGCTGGGCCACCGCTCCGTCGTCGCCGAGGGTGCGGCGCAGCACGGCGAGCGCCCGCGCGGTGCGGCGTCGGGCCCGCGACATCGGCGTCCGGTAGACCAGGCCGCGGCCGGTCCGGACGCTGCCCTCCCCCAGGGTGACCGTGCGCTCCTCGGCGTCGACGAGCACGAACCAGCGCAGCGGCACCGACCAGCTGCTGGAGACGACGTGGGTGCGCAGGTCGGGGTGGGCCTGCTGCCAGGCGTGGAGCTCCTCGACCGCGGCGTCGGCGACCGTCCGCGGGAGGAAGGCGTCGGCGAGGTCCTCGTGCAGGGTGGCGCGCCACTGGACGAGCGCCTCCGCTGCCCGGACTCGCGTGCGCCACGGGCAGACGAGGGTGACGCCGTCGACGTCGGCGACGTAGGCCTCGCCCGGGTCGGCGGGCAGCGCGGGGGGCAGGGCCGCGAGGGCCTGGAGCACGGCGGTGCGCTCGGAGCCCGCTGCCGTCGCGCGGCCGGAGGCGGCGTAGGCGCTCCAGTGCGTCCGCTCGGGCTCCGGGAAGGCCGCGAGCGGCTCGTAGACGCGCAGCTGCGCCGGGATCCCGGTCATGGGCCGATCGTCCCACGACGTGTCGACGTCGCTACGGTGGCGTGACCTGGGGCACACCTCCCCCAGACCCGCCGCCCGCGCCCCACGAGGGCAGAGGCACCACACCGAGGAGCAGAGCGCTGTGAGCGTCTTCGACCGCACGGACCACCTCAAGGACGCCGGCCACGAGCAGGTGGTCTTCTGCCAGGACCGCGTCAGCGGACTGCGGGCCATCATCGCGATCTACAGCACCGCCCTCGGACCCGCCCTCGGCGGCACGCGCTTCTACCCCTACCCGACCGAGGCCGACGCCCTGCGCGACGTGCTCGCCCTGTCCAAGGCGATGGCCTACAAGGCGGCCTGCGCCGGCCTGGACCTCGGCGGCGGCAAGGCCGTCCTCATCGGCGACCCCGCCACGATGAAGACCGAGGCCCTGCTGCGCGCCTACGGCCGCATGGTCGAGTCGCTGGGCGGGCGCTACTACACGGCGTGCGACGTCGGCACCTACGTGCAGGACATGGACGTCATCGGCCGGGAGAGCCGCTTCGTCACCGGCCGCTCGCCCGCCCAGGGCGGCGCCGGCGACAGCGCGGTGCTGACGGCCTTCGGCGTCTTCCAGGCCATGCGGGCCGCCGCCCAGCACACCTGGGGCGAGCCGACGCTGGCCGGCCGCCGGGTCGGTGTGGAGGGCGTCGGCAAGGTCGGCCTCCACCTGGTCGAGCACCTGCTGGCCGACGGCGCCTCCGTCGTCGTCAGCGACGTCGCGCCCGCTGCCGTCGCGCGGGCCCGGGCCCTCGGCTGCGACGTCGCCACGGTGGCGGAGCTGCCGCTGCTGCCGCTGGACGTCTACGCGCCGTGCGCGCTCGGCGGCTCGCTGTCCGACGACGTCGTCCCGGCCCTGCAGGCCAAGGTCGTGTGCGGCGCCGCGAACAACCAGCTCGCCCACCCCGGCGTCGAGAAGGTGCTCGCCGACCGCGGGATCCTCTACACGCCGGACTACGTGGCGAACGCGGGCGGCGTCGTGCAGGTCGGCGACGAGGCGATCGGGCAGGGCGGGTTCTCCTTCGACCGCGCCAAGGCCGACGCGACCAGGATCTTCGACACCACCCTGGAGGTCTTCCGGCTGGCCGACGCCGAGGGCGTCCCGCCGGCAGTCGCCGCGGACCGGACCGCCGAGCGCCGGATGGCCGACGTCGGGCGGCTGCGGTCGTTCCTGCTGCCGGGCTGAGGCGCTACCGGGACCGGAACACGTACGACACCCGCGCGGTCGGGGCACCGGCGAAGTTGCACGCCTCCAGCACGACGGTGCCCCGGCCCCGGCGGCGCAGGACCAGCCGCTCCGGCGCGGACACGGCGCTGTCGGCCCGGCGGAGCGTCCGGCCGCGGGGGTCGCGGACGGCGAGGCCCCAGTCGCCCGTCGCCGTCAGGGTCACCGTGAGCACGCCCGCCGACGGCAGCGCCAACCGCCGCTGCGACCGCGACGTCGGCAGCCCGTCGCAGGTGTCGTGGGGGAGGCCGCCCGTGGTCGGGTCGGGCACCGTCACGCCCGTCTCGTAGCTGCCCCGCAGCACGCGGGGAGCCGCCGAGGCAGGGGCGGCAGCGGCCCCGCTCGCGGCCAGCACGGCGAGGGCGAGCACGGCGGCCGGGCGGCGTGGCACGGGAGCTCCTTCGCGGGACAGGGCGGTCTGCCCAGTCTTCGACAGCGTGCGCCGTCCTCCTGCTCACCCGTCCGGAGCAACGCCCCGCAGTCACCGTGTGCCGCCGACGTCGACCCTGTACCGTGTCGTCCGGAGCCCCTGCACCTGCCGGCACGACCTCGCGGCCGCCTCGGCTCCGATCTGCAGCGCTGTCACCAGTCTCCGGGCCGACGCCCCGCCGTCGGCCCCGTCGCATGAGGGGGTCGAGCCATGGGGCGCGGCCGTGCCAAGGCAAAGCAGACCAAGGTCGCCCGCGAGCTGAAGTACAGCGGCGGCAGCCTCGACCCGGAGCGGCTCAAGGCCGAGCTGGCGGGCATCACGCCGTCGCCGTTCAGCCCTGCGGTCGTCGAGGACGACGAGGACGAGGACGACCCGTACGCCCTCCCGGACGACGACGAGCGCTAGCCGCCCGTCAGCACGACCCCTGGACGGGGCAGCCCTCGCGGGCTGCCCCGTCCTTCGTGTCTGCAGGCCCTGCGGAGGCACCTCCCGCGACCAGGGTGCCCTGCGGCTCAGGCCGGGTGGGTGCCCACCAGCTCGGCGTGTCCGTCGCCCTCGCGCACCTCGCCGAGCACCCAGGCCGGCACGTGGCGGGCGGTCAGCAGGGCCAGGGTGCGGTCGACGTCGTCGGCCGGGACGACGGCGACCATCCCCACGCCCATGTTGAAGGTGCGGTCCATCTCCGCCTCCTCGACCCGGCCCTTGGCCTGGACCAGCCCGAACACGGGCGGGGGCGTCCAGGTCGAGCGCTCGAGGACCGCGGACAGGTGGTCGGGCAGCACCCGGGCGAGGTTCGCCGCGAGCCCGCCGCCGGTGATGTGGGCGAAGGCGTGGACGCCGGTCTCCTCGATGACGGCCAGGCAGTCCTTGGCGTAGATCCGCGTCGGCGTCAGCAGCTCCTCACCGAGGGTCCTGCCGAGCTCGTCGACGACGCCGTCCAGCCGCATCCGGGCGCCCGACAGCAGCACGTGCCGCACCAGCGAGAACCCGTTGCTGTGCACGCCGGAGCTGCCCATGGCGACGACGACGTCGCCCGCGGCGATCCGCTCCGCGCCGAGCAGCGCGTCGGCCTCGACCACGCCGACGCCGGTGCCGGCGATGTCGTAGTGGTCGTCGGGCATGACGCCGGGGTGCTCGGCGGTCTCGCCGCCGACCAGCGCGCAGCCGGCCAGCTCGCAGCCGACCGCGATCCCGCCGACGATCTCCGCGACCCGCTCGGGCACGACCCGGCCGACCGCGACGTAATCCTGCATGAACAGGGGCTCGGCGCCGCAGACCACGAGGTCGTCGACGACCATGCCGACCAGGTCGATCCCGACGGTGTCGTGCTTGTCCATGGCCTGCGCGATCGCGAGCTTGGTCCCGACGCCGTCGGTGCTGCTGGCCAGCAGCGGGTCGCGGTACTTCTTGAGGTCCAGGCGGAACAGGCCGGCGAACCCGCCGAGCCCGCCGACGACCTCGGGCCGGCTGGCACGCGCGACCTTGCTCTTCATCAGCTCGACGGCGCGGTCGCCCGCCTCGATGTCGACGCCCGCGGCGGCGTAG
>JAOPWW010000224.1 GCA_025965495.1 Frankiales bacterium | reverse complement strand
TCGGCGACGCCCGCAACAACTACCGGGCGACCGGCGTCGCCACCCTCAAGCAGCTCGTGCAGCGCAGCCGGCACGCCTACTGGCTCAACCCCGAGCCGGCGGCCTACTGGGGCTCCGGCGACAGCGCGACCGCCGCCTACAGCGAGGTCCTGGAGATGGTCGAGGTCCGCAACGCCGCGCAGCTGTCGGACTTCGTGACCCGGATCCTGCCCTCTTGAGCCCTGCGCTGACCGGGGTGCGCGACCGGGTCGCCGCCCTCCCGTCGTTTCCCCTCGGGTTCGTCCAGCTGTGCCTGCTGCAGGCGGGGGTCGACCGGGTCGACCCGACGGCGGGGCAGGTGGAGCGGCTCGTCAGCCTGCTGCTGCTCGCCTTCGCGGTGTCCGGCGTCGTCGTCGCGCTCGGCCGGGACGAGCCCCCCGTCGTGCGGACCGGCTCGGCCACGGCAGGGCTGCTGCTCCGGTCGGGGCTCGTGCTGGCGGCCCTGGTGCTGCTCGCCGTGGTGCTGTCGGGCGGCCGGCTCAACCCGCTGTCCGACCTCGACTTCGTCGTGTCGCTGCTGCTGCTCGCCCTGGTCACGCAGCCGTACGCCTACGACAGCACCGCGCGCGTCGACACGTTCCTCGCGCGCTGGGCCGTGCCCGTCGGGCTCACCGCCCTGGTGGTCAGCCTGCCGGTCGTGCTGGCCAAGCTGCTGGCGCTGCCCTGAGCGTCGTGGACGCCCTGCCGACTAGCCTCCCGCGCGTGGGCAGGCGCATCGGGGTCATGGGCGGGACGTTCGACCCCGTGCACCACGGCCACCTGTCGGCCGCCTCGGAGGTGCAGGCCCGGTACGGGCTCGACGAGGTCGTCTTCGTCCCGACCGGCCAGCCCTGGCAGAAGGCCGACCGGGAGGTCAGCCCGGCCGAGGACCGCTACCTCATGACGGTGGTCGCGACGGCGTCGAACCCGCGGTTCTCCGTCAGCCGCACCGACGTCGACCGTCCCGGCCTCACCTACACGATCGACACCCTGCGCGACCTGCGCCGTGGCCTCGACGACGACGCCGAGCTGTTCTTCATCACCGGCTCCGACGCCCTGGCCGCGATCCTCGACTGGCGGTCCGCCTCCGAGCTGTTCGCCCTCGCGCACTTCGTCGGCGTCAGCCGCCCCGGCTACGACCCCGTCGACCTCACCCGCTTCCCCGAGGGCGCCGTCACGCTGCTCGAGGTGCCCGCGCTCGCCATCAGCTCCAGCGCGGTCCGCCAGCGCGTCGTCGAGCGCCTGCCGCTGTGGTACCTCGTCCCGGACGGCGTCGTGCAGTACATCGACAAGCGCGGCCTGTACCGGGAGCAGGCGTGACCGAGCCCGCCGAGGGCCCGGCGGACGTCGCCGCCGGGCGGCGGATGGCCCTGCGCCGGCAGCGCCGTCGTCGCCGTCGTCAGCTGATCGTGCTGTCGCTCGCGGTCCTCGTCGCGCTGACGGTGGCGCTGACCGTGCGCCTGGCGAGCAGCAGCAAGCCGCCGCCGGCGCCGGCGACCGCGCAGCAGCGCACACAGCGCACGCTGCTGCTGCAGGTGCAGGCCCCCAACGGCGACGCCGTCGCGACCGCTCTGCTCGCCGACGACCCGAAGGCCAAGGCCGGGTCGGTGCTGCTGGTCCCGCCCCAGACGCTGGTGACGGTCCCCGGGACCGGCTCGCTCACGGTCAGCCGGGCGCTGCGGAGCGTCCCGCCCGAGGGCTCGCGCACCGCCGTGGCCGACGCCCTCGGCGTCCTGGTCGACGGCGGCTGGGTGATCGACCAGCCCAGCCTCGCGCGGCTGGTCGACCTGCTCGGCGGGATCACCGTCGACGTCGACGTGCCCGTGCTGCGGGCCGGGTCGCTGGTGCTGTCGCCCGGCTCGCAGCGCGTCACCGGCGAGCAGGCGCTGGTCTTCCTGGCCTACCGGGCGCAGGGCGAGCAGGAGCAGGCCCGGCTGGCCCGCGTCCAGGGCGTGCTCGACGGGCTGCTGCAGGTGCTGCCCGACACCGCCCCGGACACCGTCTCCGTGCTGGCCACCCTCGGCCGGCGCTCGGTCCCGAGCGTGCCGCTGGACTCCCTCGCGCAGCTGCTGGTGGGGCTGAAGGTCGACGACGGCGCCTCGGCCCTGCAGTACGACAGCCTCCCGGTCATCCCGATCGACACCGGCGTCGAGACCCCGCTCGGGCCGACGCTGCGGATCGACCCGGTCGCGACCCGCGCCGTCGTCGACCGGCTGCTCGCGGGCTCGATCCCGCCGGGAGGCCGCGACACCGGCAACCGCTTCCTCGTCCTCAACGGCGTCGGCACCCCCGGGCTCGGCGAGCAGGTCCGCGCGAAGCTCGTGCCCAAGGGCTTCGTGTTCGTGGCCTCCCGCAACGCCGGCCGCTTCGGGTACGCCCGCACCCAGGTGCTCGTGCCGGACGCGACGCCGCAGTCGCAGGCCGTGGGCGCGCGCGTCGCGGCCGCCCTGGGCCTCACCGGCGACGTCGTCCGCACCAGCGACCAGCTCGGGACGGTGGCCGACGTCGCCGTGCTCGTGGGGGCCGACTTCCGCCCGTAGACTGGGGGTTCACCCCCGTCTGAGAAGAGTTCCCCGTGGCCGCCTCCGAGCGCGCCGTCGAGCTGGGGCTGGCGGCCGCACAGGCCGCCGCCGACAAGCTCGCCAGCGACATCCTGCTGCTCGACGTCAGCGAGCAGCTGGTCATCACCGACGTGTTCCTGCTCGCGTCCGCCCCCACCGACCGCCAGGTCAAGGCCGTCGTCGACGAGATCGAGGACGTGCTGCGCGAGCTCGGCGCCAAGCCGGTCCGGCGCGAGGGCCAGCAGGAGGCCCGCTGGGTCCTGCTGGACTTCGCCGACATCGTCGTGCACGTCCAGCACCAGGAGGAGCGCGTGTTCTACGCCCTCGAGCGCCTGTGGAAGGACTGCCCCACGATCCCGTTCGTGGACCGCGACCTCGAGCGCGCCGCCGGACGCAGCCAGGTCGCCCCCTGAGCGGTGCTGCCCTCGACGGCCCGGCTCGCCGCGTCGTGCTGCTGCGGCACGGCCGCACGGCCCACAACGCCGGTGGGGTGATCCAGGGCCAGACCGACGTCCCGCTCGACGACGTCGGCCGCACCCAGGCGCAGCAGGCCGCCGAGGTCCTGGCGGCGGCCGCTCCCGACGTCGTCGTCACCAGCGACCTGGCCCGGGCGCGCGACACCGCGCAGGCCGTGGCGGACCGCACCGGCGCCGTGCTGCGCGTCGACCCGCGGCTGCGCGAGCTGTTCCTCGGCGCGTGGCAGGGGCTGACGTCGGAGCAGGCGCGCGAGCGCTTCCCCGACGAGCACGCCGCCTGGCGCCGCGGTCAGGACGTCGCGCGCGGCGGGGGCGAGACCTACGCCGACGCCGGCCGGAGGGCGCTCGCCTGCCTGGAGGAGCTGCTCCCCGAGGTCCCTGCGGGCGGGACCCTGCTCGCCGTCACGCACGGCGGCACCGCCCGGGCCGCCGTCGCCGCGCTGCTGGGGCTCGACCGCGACACCGCCTGGCGGCTCGCGCCGCTGGGCAACACCTGCTGGAGCGTCCTCGTCGAGGCCGAGCGCGGCTGGCGGCTCGAGCGGCACAACGCCGGCCTCGGGCCGCTCGTCGGACCTGCGACGGGCGGTCACGACCTCGGCGACGACGTCCGCCCCGCTCCGGGCGTCGCCCGGGCAACGGACCTGTAAGGTGATCCCCGCACGACCGCGGGGCTGTGGCGCAGCTGGTAGCGCACCACACTGGCAGTGTGGGGGTCAGGGGTTCGAGTCCCCTCAGCTCCACCCGTGACGACCAGGGCCTCTCCCCTCCAGGGGAGGGGCCCTGACTCGTGTGCCCCCACGGCGCTGACCCGGGGCGTAGCGTGCGACCTCCGCGAGGGGGTGGGGCCGTGGACGACGTCGAGGGCGCTCGGACGTTCGCCGTCGCCGGCGCGACCTACGACGCGTTCATGGGCCGGTACTCGCTCCCGCTGTCCGAGCTGTTCGCCGACGCGGCAGGCGTCACGCGCGGGACGGCGCTGGACGTCGGCTGCGGCCCCGGTGCGCTGACGGGCGTCCTGGTGTCCCGCCTCGGGCCGGAGGCCGTGCGCGGCTGCGACCCCTCGCCGTCGTTCCTCGAGGCCTGCCGGGCGCGGTACCCCGGGGTGGTGCTGGAGACCGGGCGCGCGGAGGCCCTCCCGTTCCCCGACGACGTCGTCGACGCGACGCTCGCGCAGCTGGTCCTGCACTTCGTGTCCGAGCCGGTGCAGGCCGCGGCGGAGATGGCCCGGGTGACCCGGCCGGGTGGGACGGTGGCCGC
The DNA here is from genome assembly GCA_025965495.1 of Frankiales bacterium. Lineage (GTDB taxonomy): Bacteria > Actinomycetota > Actinomycetes > Mycobacteriales > SCTD01 > RYN-122. The sequence goes on along the minus strand of JAOPWW010000224.1, from coordinate 10,134 downwards.
GTGCGTGTGGGACGCCGTGGACGGGATGGAGGTCCTGCGCGCGTTCTGGGACGCCGCCTCCTCGGTCGCGGAGGTGCCCGCGGAGGCCCAGACGCACCCGTTCGGGCGGCCGGGGGAGGTCGTCGAGCTGTTCGCGGGGGCCGGGCTCGAGGAGGTCGTCGAGTCGGCGCTCGACGTCGCGACGACGTACGCGTCGTTCGAGGAGCTGTGGAACGGCTTCCTCGGCGGGGTCGGGCCGGCGGGGGCGTACTGCGTCTCGCGCAGCGAGCAGGACCGCGCTCGGCTGCGCGAGGCCCTGTTCGCCCGCTGTGGCAGCCCCCCGGGACCGCTGCGGCTGGCCGCACGCGCCCGCTGCGTCGTCGCCCGCGTCCCGGCCTGACCTGCCCGGCCGCGGGCCCTACGCTCCGCCCGTGACGACAGCCCGCGCCGAGACCGTGACCTCCCTCGACGGGCGGACCTTCACCGCCCACTGCGCGGTCCCGGACCGCCCCGGCCCGGGCATCCTGCTGTTCCAAGAGATTCTCGGCATCAACGACAACATGCGCGGCCTGGCCGACCGGCTGGCGCGCGAGGGCTACGTCGTGCTCGTGCCGGACGTGTTCTGGCGGATCGAGCCGGGGTTCGAGCGCAAGGACGAGTCGTCGCTCGAGGAGTGCATGGCGATGGTCGGGCAGCTGGACTGGGAGACCGTCCCGGACGACGTGTCCGCCACGCACGCCCACCTGCTGTCCCTGCCCGAGTGCACCGGCACCGTGGGCGCCGTCGGGTTCTGCCTCGGCGGCACCCTCGCCTTCCTCGCCGCCGCCCGCAGCCGGGTGGAGGGCAGGGGCGTCGACGCTGCGGTCAGCTACTACGGCTCGGGCAACGACCAGGTCCTGCCCATGCTCGACGACGTCACCTGCCCCGTGCTGTTCCACTACGGCGAGCGGGACCCCTACATCCCGGTCGAGAGCATCGAGCAGGTCGAGCGCGCCGTCGCCGGCCGGCCCGGCACGAGCGTCGAGCGGTACGACGCCGGCCACGCGTTCTCCAACTGGGACGCCCCCTCGATGTACGACGAGCCGGCCGCCGAGGCGGCGTGGACCCGGACGCTGGCGTTCCTGGACGACAACCTGCGCTGACGGCGTGCTCCTGTCGTGCTCCTGAGGGCCGGCGTCGGCGGCGCCCTGCGCGTCCTGAAGTAGCCCTTTCGGGCCATCTTGGCCGAACCCCTTGCTTCTGTGACGTCTGCCACTGAGGCTCACTGCACCAGCGCTCCGCCGATGCCCCGTGTGGTCCGCCGGTCCCCTCGCACACCGCGAGCGTGCACGCCGCACGCCGACCACAGAACCTCGAGGTCCATGTCCACGTCAGTCGTCGACGTCCCCGCGCCGGCCCCCGCCGGTCTGTCCCGCCTCTGGCGCCGCGAGCTGGAGCACTACCCCTCCCTCGGCGCCCGTCGCCGCTACCTCGGCCTGACCGTCATCTCGACGATCGTCCTGTACTACATGGCCTACATCCAGGGCGGTGTGGCCACCTCGCTGATCGCGGCGTTCCACCTGACGTTCAAGCAGCTCGTCCTGCTCGGCGTGCTCGGCAACGGCGTCGGCGCCCTGGCGTCGCTCGCGGCCGGCCTGTCCGACCGGTTCGGCCGGGCGAACATGACCGTCGGCGGCATGCTCATCAGCTCGCTGCTGGTCGCCTTCGCCATCCCGAACGCCTCCAGCAAGACCGAGTTCTTCGTGCTCGTCACGCTGCTCGGCCTGGTCGAGGGCGCGGTGCTCGTCGCCACCCCGGCCCTGATCCGCGACTTCTCGCCGCAGGTCGGCCGCGGCCAGGCGATGGGCTTCTGGACCCTCGGGCCGGTGCTCGGCAGCCTGCTCGTCACCGTGATCTCCAGCCACGTGCTCCCGTCGCACCCGAACTGGCAGTTCTCCTTCCGCCTCGCCGGGTTCTGCGGCCTGGCGGTCACCGCGCTGGCCCTCGTCATGCTGCGCGAGCTGTCCCCGGCGCTGCGCGACCAGGTCATGGGCTCCGAGCGCGAGCGCGTGCTGGTCGAGGCGCGGGCCAAGGGCCTGGACCTCGACGCCCTCGCGCACGGCCACTGGCGCCAGATGTTCCGCCTCGACGTCCTCGGTCCGGCGCTCGCGATCAGCATCTTCCTGCTGCTCTACTACGCCCTCGTCGGCTTCCTGGTCGTCTACTTCGCCACGACGTTCGGCTACAGCGAGGCCCGCACGAACAGCCTCGGCAACTGGTACTGGGCGAGCAACGCCGTCGCCCTGGTCATCGGCGGCGTGATGACCGACAAGCTGCGCGTGCGCAAGCCCTTCATGGTGGGCGGGCTGCTCCTCGGGCTGGTCGGCAACGTGATGTTCGCGCTGTCCGCCACCCGCCCCGAGACCAGCTACCGCGCCTTCACCGTCTACTTCATGCTCAGCGCCGTCGGCGGCGGCATCGCCTACGTCGCCTGGATGGCCGCCTTCACCGAGACGGTCGAGAAGCACAACCCGGCGGCGACCGCGACCGGCCTGGCCCTGTGGGGCTGGACCCTGCGCAGTGTCGTCTCCGTCTCGCTCATCGCGCTGACCTTCGTCGTCCCCGCGACCTCCACGCTGGTGGAGCACGGGCCGCGCGTGCAGCAGATCGCCGCGACCTACCCGGCGCAGGTCGCCACGCTCGGCAAGGTCCCCGGCGACGTCCTCAAGGCGCTCAGCCTCGACCCGGGCGACGTCGAGAACTCCGCGACGGCCGTCGCGGCGCTGACCGGCCTCGACCGCGGGCCGCTGCGTGACGCGCTGCAGTACAACGCCGACCACGCCGACGTCATCGCCACCGGGCAGGCCCTGTCGCCCGACGTCGTCACCCGCCTGGCGGACAAGAGCGACAGCGCCGCGGTGGACCTCGCCGTCGCGCAGATCTCCACCAAGCTCGGCATCAGCAAGGCCGCCGCCGGCAACCGGCTGCTGGCCCTGGCCGCGGCCCCGAAGGCGCAGCTGGACTACCTCACGGCCCACGTCGCCCAGCTGACGGCCGCGTCCGACCAGCTGAAGGCCCTGAGCACGATCCCGGCCGCCGACCTCGCCTACCTCGGCGAGCACGCGACCGACGTCGTCCAGGCCCAGAAGGACAACGGCCGCCAGTGGCAGCACTGGTGGTGGGTCTGCATCGCCGGCCAGCTGCTGTTCCTGCCGTTCGTCTTCCTGCTGACCGGCCGCTGGAGCCCGCGTCGCGCCAAGCAGGACGCGGCCGACCACGAGGCGCAGATCGACGCGCAGCTCCAGGAGCTGCTCGCCGAGCTGCCCACGCCGCGGACCGCCACCGAGCAGGTCCAGGCGTCGGGGGCCCGGACCTCCGGCTGACCTCCGCACCGCTCGTCGCAGGGCCCTCGACCTCGGTCGGGGGCCCTGCGCCGTGTCCGGGTGTCGGGGACGGTCCTCGGTGCACGGTGGGGGCAGGGGTGCGCGCGCTGTCAGCGGTGCGACGGCGGCGGACGGGCCCCGGCCTCGCCCCACGCCGGGCCGAGGACCCGCTCCTGCGTCACCATGGGGAGCTGGCGTCCGGGGTCGAGCAGGCGGAGGGTCCTCGCCGGCCCGGGCAGGACGTTGACGACCACGAGGTCGCGGACGCTGGTGCGGCACCGGGCGTGGGCGGCCAGCAGCGCGCCCGCGGTCGTGGCGTCCAGGAACGGGACGTGCTGCAGGTCCACGACGACGACCCGGACGCGGCCGGTGAGGGCGCGGTCGAGGGCGTCGCGCAGGACCGGCACGGTCGCGACGTCCTGCTCGCCGATCGGCGTGAGCACGACCGTCCGGCCGCTGGGCGACGTCGCGCCGTGCACCGTCCCGGTCATGCCCTCCCTGTTCGCCGTCGGCGGGAGCACTCCTGCCGCGCGGGCCGCACTACCGTCGTCGGGGTGCAGGTCGCGGAGTGAGCCAGGGGAGCCTGTTCGACGACGACCCCGACGACGAGCCGTCCGTCTCGGGAGCCGGTCCGTCCCGGCAGGCCCTCGTGGTCGCCGCCACCGACGGGTCCGCCCGCCCGAACCCGGGGCACGCGGCGGGCTCCTGGTACGTCAGCGACGACTGCTGGCAGGCGGTCCCGGTGCCCGGGGTGTCGACCAACAACGTCGGCGAGCTGACCGCGATCCACGCCCTGCTGCGGGCCGTCCCGGCCGACCGGCCGCTGCACGTCGTCTACGACAGCACCTACGCCCAGTCGTGCGTCACGACGTGGTCGCGCGGCTGGAGCCGGGGCGGGCGGCTGCCGCCGGAGCAGTGGGTCACCAAGGCGGGGGAGCCGGTCAAGAACGCGCAGCTCGTCGCCGACGTCGTCGCGCTGCTCGCGGGAAGGACCGTCACCTGGTCCAAGGTCAAGAGCCACACGAAGGGCACCACGACCGAGCACGTGCTGAACCGGGCGGCCGACGAGCGGGCGGCGGCAGCGGTGGCTGCCCTGGCGGCGCGGCGGACGCCCGAGCCCGGACCCGGCTGGACCGGCTGAGGCTGCGTCGAGCGGGTCGAGCGGGTCGAGGCTGGACGGAGCCGGGCGAGGCTGCACCGAGCGGGTCGAGGCTGCACGGAGCCGGTCGAGGCTGCCCGGAGCGGGTCGCGGCTGTACGGAGCGGGTCGAGGCGGCACAGAGCCGGTCGCGGCTGCACCGAGCCGGGCGAGGCTGCGGCGGGCAGGGGCGGTCAGGCTGCGGCGAGCGCGTCCATGAGCGGGCCGAGCCCGGGCGCCTTGCGCACGAGGTGGTCGACGCCGTAGGGGGAAGCGAGCAGGGACCGGCTGGTGTGCATGATGACCCGGGTGTTGGGCTGGGTCCTGGCGAGCACCTCGGCCACCTCGCTCCCGGTCCCGTCGGGCAGGTCGTGGTCGAGCACGGCGTGGTCGCACAGCAGACCGCCGGCGCCGAGCAGGGCGAGCGCCGTCGTCACGTCCTTCGCGGTCACGACGTCGTGCCCGAGCACGGCCGCGAGGTTGGCGGCAGCGAGCAGGACGACGGGGTCGTCGTCGACGATGAGCACGAGGGTCATGGTGCCTCCTGGCAGGGGCGAGCGCGGGCTCCTGCCCGGGTGCCAGCGTGCCCTCGGCCAGCGCGACCGTCCATGGTCGGTTCGGGTGGACCCGCCCGGTCCGCCGGGCTCCCCCGAGCGGGTGCTCCAGCGCCCTCGGCTCAGGCCGAGACGGACGTGCGCTGCTCGGCGGGGGTCGGGCGGCTGAAGCGGACGCCGTCGACCAGGGAGCCGTGCCGGAGCATCCGCAGGTCCTTGACGTAGTTCATCGTCACCTTCCACGGCGCGGCCGAGCCCTGCTTCGGGAAGTCCTCGATCGCCCGCACCACGTAGCCGGCCTGGAAGTCCAGGAACGGCTCCTCCTGGACCGAGGGGTCGCGCTCGGGGACGACCGTCGTCGTGCCGGTCGCCTCCATGTGGGCGAGCAGGCGGCACACGTACTCCGACGTGAGGTCGGCCTTGAGCGTCCACGAGGCGTTGGTGTAGCCGAGGGCGTAGGCGAAGTTCGGCACGCCGGTGAGCATCAGGCTCTTATAGGCCATCGTCGTGCGGATGTCGACGTCCTCGCCGTCGACCGCGAGCTGCAGGCCGCCGAAGGCCAGCAGGTTCAGGCCCGTCGCGGTGACGACGACGTCGGCCTCGAGCTCCTGCCCCGACCGCAGGCGCAGCCCCTGCTCGGTGAACGTCTCGACGTGGTCGGTGACGACGGAGGCGTCTCCGCGGCTGATCGCCGCGAACAGGTCGCCGTTGGGGACCATGCACATGCGCTGGTCCCAGGGCTGGTAGACGGGCTTGAAGTGCGTGTCCACCTCGTAGCCCTCGGGGAGCTGCTTCACCGTGGCCCAGCGGATGAAGCTGCGCATCTTCGCGGGGTACTTGCGGCTGAGCTTGTAGGTGAGGGCGCTCATGGCGACGTTCTTCCAGCGGATCACCGGGTAGGCGACGGCGTCCGGCAGGCGGCGCAGCGCGTCGGCGATCGGGTCGACGTCGGGGACCGGCAGCACGTAGCTGGGGGAGCGCTGCAGCATCGTGACGTGCGCGGCGTCCTTGGCGAGGGCCGGAACGAGGGTGACGGCGGTCGCGCCGCTGCCGATGACCACGACCTTCTTGCCCGTGACGTCGAGGTCCTCGGGCCACAGCTGGGGGTGGACCAGCGTGCCGGCGTAGTCCTGCACTCCGGCGAAGTCGGGGGTGAAGCCCTGGTCGTAGCGGTAGTAGCCGCTGGCGCAGAACAGGAAGCTGCAGGTGAAGACCACGGTCTCGCCGGTGTCGGTCCGCTCGGCGGTGACCGTCCAGCGGGCGTCGGACGACGACCAGTCGGCCCGCACGACCTTGTGGTGGTACCGGACCTTCCGGTCGATCCCGGCCTCGCGGGCGGTCTCCTGGACGTACTGCAGGATCGCCGGCCCGTCGGCGATGGCCTTGGCCTCGGTCCAGGGGCGGAAGCGGTAGCCGAGGGTGTGCATGTCGGAGTCGGACCGCACGCCGGGGTAGCGGAACAGGTCCCAGGTGCCGCCCATCGCCCCGCGCGCCTCGAGCAGGGTGAACGTCGTGCCGGGGCGGCTGGTCGTGAGGTGGTGCGCCGCGCCGACGCCGGACAGGCCGGCCCCGACGATGAGGACGTCGACGTGGTCAGCAGCGGGTGCGGTCATGCCGGGAGGCTAACGACACGGCGTCGGCGGAGTCAACAGGGTGTCGAGAAGGTCGACACCGCGTAAGGTCGCCGCCGTGACGACCGCCGCCCGCCCCACCCACGGACGCCGGGCTCCCCGCGCGACCGGCGAGGACCGCGAGCGCGCCATCCTGGAGACCTTCGAGCGCCTGCTCGAGGAGCGGTCGCTGCACGCCGTCTCGGTCGACGACGTGGCCAGGGGCGCCGGCATCTCCCGCCCGACCTTCTACTTCTACTTCGCCTCCAAGGAGGCGGTCCTGCTCTCGCTGTTCGAGCGCATGCTCGCCCAGGCGCGCGCCGACCGCGACGCCCGGATGCAGGCGCTGGCCGAGGACGACCCCCAGCGCTGGCGCGAGGGGATCGCGGCCTTCCACGACATCTTCCGCAGCCACCGGGCGGTGACGCTCGCTGGAGCGGAGGCCCGCGCGACGAGCCAGGAGATGCGCGACCTGTGGTCCCGCGTCATGGGGGAGTGGGTCGACGAGGCCGCCGAGGCGATCGAGGGGGAGCGCGCGCGGGGCGCGGCCCCCGACGGCGTCCCGGCCCGGGCGCTCGCGACGGCGCTGCTGGCGATGAACGAGCAGGTGCTGCACAGCAGCTTCGCCGGGCACGAGCCGGCGCTCGCCGAGGACCAGGCGCTCGACGTGCTGCTCGCGGTCTGGCTCGGCGCGGTCTACGGCGTCGTCGGCGCCTGACCGACGGTCTGCGGTCTGGGCCGGTCCGGCGGTCGGGGGAGACGAGGACAGGGCCCGCCGGAGTCCGGCGGGCCCTGTCGTCGTGCGTGGGGACTAGCCGGCGGTGCGGGCGCTCGCGGTGCGGAACGCGTACCGGGTCAGCCGGTAGGCGTCGCCGTAGCCGGCCTGGTTGCCGGTGACGGCGGGCTTGTAGACGCGGAAGATGCTGCCGTTGGCCGGGCTCTTGAGCGTGAAGGAGTACGTCGAGGAGCTCGACAGCTTCACGGAGCGGACGTTGCGGAACACCCCGCCCGATTGCTGCTGCAGGTAGACGACCGAACCGGCGCTGGCGGGGCGGACGCCGCCGTGGAAGGTGGCGGTGTCGCCGGGGGTGTCGACGGTCGTGGAGACACCGAACGCGACCTGGGTCAGGGTGTAGCCGCTCGCCGAGGCCGTGGCGTTCGCCGCCTCGGGGACGCGGGCCTGCCAGCGGATGTCGCGCTGCGGCTTGAGGTCGAAGCTGATGGTGGAGCTGCCGGTCGTGGCCAGCGTGCGGAGCAGCCGGAAGGCCGGCTGACGGGCCTCGCGCCCGAACAGCTGCACCTTCACGCCGGCAGGGGCCGCCCCGGTCGCGCCGCGACCGAGGACCGTGATGGTGACTGTGCCCGAGGTGCCTGCGGCCACCAGCTTGGGGACGGCCAGACCGAGCTCCGTCGGGAAGGGGCTGGGGTCGCTGGACGACTCGGCCAGCGCCGTGATGGTGCCGTCGGACTGGAACGGGTCGTCGCTGAAGCGGGGGACGCTGAAGCTGACGGTCTCGCCGGGGACGAGGTCGCCGTCGGTGCCGCTGCCCTTCACGTAGGCGGTGTCGACGTCGTACACCGCGCCGGCGGCGTCGCGCAGGTCCAGCTCGACAGCGGGGCTGTTGACCGCGGAGGTGTTCGTGTTCTTCACGGTGCCGGTGATGGCCGAGGGGCTGCTGCCCGTGACGGCGACCTCGAAGCCGTGGTTCGGCACGTGGTACGACGACGCCCGCGGGGCCGCCTTCACGCGGTAGGAGGCGTAGCCGGCCGGGAGGTCGGTGTAGGTCGCGAAGCCGCTGTGCTCGCCGGGCGCGAGGGCGTCGGCCTTGGTCGAGGCGTCCTTGGTCGCCAGGACCGTGCCGCTGGCGTCGAGCAGCTCGATGCTCACCGCGGGGTACCCGGCGACCCGGTTCCAGTCGTTGCGCACCTCGCCGACGACGTCGAGGCCGCCGGACGCGGGCCGCGCGGTGCTGCTGACCAGCACCAGCTGTCCGCTCGCGCTGGGCACGGGGTCGGTGGACCGGACGACGCCGGCCGCCAGAGCGGGGGAGACGCCGATCGCGGAGGCCGCGGAGACGGCGCTGCCGGCGAGGAGACCGGCGAGCAGGACGCGTGCGGGCACGCGCAGGGTCGAGGTGGACATGCAAGGGCCTTCCGGACGGGACGACGGCGACGGAGCCCGCCAGCAGTCGGCCGGGCTGTCACGGAACGTAGCCATTTCGTGACGAGTTCGCAGGGGGCCTGTGGACTAGCCGCCGAGCGCCGCAGCGAGGTCAGCCAGGACCTGCGCCGGACGGCGCAGCAGGAGGGTCAGGTGGCCGTCGTCGGGCAGCAGGTGCGCGTCGCAGCGCGGGAGCCGCTCGGCCAGCCACCGGCCGTGCGCGGGCGGCACCATGAGGTCCTGCCCGCCCTGCCACAGCGACACGGGGACGGCGACGTCGTCCAGGGCGAAGCCCCAGTCCTGCGTGAACGCGAGGTCGTCGTCCAGCCAGCCGTCGACGCCGTCACGCAGCGCGAGGGCGAAGGAGGCGTGGAAGCGCTCGGCGACCTCCCCGCTGAACACCTCCTGGTCCGGCGGGCTGAGCACGCTGGCCATGGCGTCGAAGGTCGCCTGGGGCCCGGCGCCGACCATGTCGAGGCGCCAGGGCTCGAGCAGCGTCCGCAGCGGCTCCTCGCCCTCGACCGCCGCCCCGAACTCGATCTCGTTGCCCTCGCCCATGCCGGCCAGGAAGTCCAGGCCCTCCGCGCCGAACGCACCGACCCCGGCCACCGTCGCGACCGCGACGCACCGGTCGGCGGCGAGGGCCCCGCAGGCCAGCGCGTGCGGTCCACCACCGGACGCCCCGACGACGGCGAACCGGTCGACGCCCAGCGCGTCCACGACGGCCAGGACGTCGGGGACCACGTCGGCGACGGTCCGCCCGGGGCGGCGGGTCGACCCGGCGTACCCGGCCCGCGCGAACGACACGAGCCGCACGCCCACCTCGGCCGCACCCGCGACCAGCTCCGGCGAGAGCCGGTGTCCCTCGGGCGTCCCGTGGCAGTACAGGACGAGCGGCAGGCCGTCGTCGCCGGCCACCTCGACGTCGAGGGTCCTGCCGTCCGGGGTCGTGACGGTGCGGCCGGAGCCCTGGCCGGTGGCGGGGCCGGTGGTCGGGCCGGTGGTCGGGCCGGTGGTCGGGCTGGTGGTCGGGCCGGCGTCGGTGGTCCGGCCGGTGGTCTGGTCCGTCGGCTGGTCGGTCACGGGCGGGACCCTGCTCGTCTCATGCCCCAGACCTTGGCCCGTAGGATCGACCGATGGCAAACCTGCTGCTCCCCGGGCCGCGCTGAGCGAGAGCTCCGACCGCGGCCCCTGTGATGCACAGGGGCCTTCTTCTTGTCTGGAGGACATCCCGTGACCAAGCCCGACACCGTCCCTACGGACGACACCGGCTACGACCCGCACGCCGCGCAGGACCGGTGGCTGCCGGTGTGGGACCGGCTCGACCTGTC
>JAOPWW010000198.1 GCA_025965495.1 Frankiales bacterium | reverse complement strand
TGTAGTAGGGCCCGTCGATCTTGTCCATCTCGCCGGTCCGGCTGTCCCCGACGACGACGGCCGGCCGGTACACGCGCCACGGCGTGCGGCCGTCCTCGCGCACGATCCGCTCGGCCTCGAACTTGGTAGCGTGGTAGGGCGAGGGCAGGTGCTGGCCCTCGGAGAACATCTCCTCGGTGAAGCGCCCCGGGTGCTCGCCCGCGACCGCCACGGACGACACGTGGTGGAACACCCCGGCCCCGACCTCGTCGGCGAGCTCGACGGCGCGTCGGGTCCCGTCGATGTTCACGGCCCGGTTGCGCTCGTCGCTGGCCGTCATGTCGTAGAGCGCCGCGAGGTGGACGACGTGGTCGACGCCCTGCAGCGCGGCCCGGTCCTGCGCGGACAGCCCCAGGCCCTCGGCCGCGAGGTCGCCGACCAGCGGGGTGACCCGCTCGCCGCCCTCGAGCCGGGCGAGCTCGGCCTCGAGCCGCGCCTTGGAGGAGGCCCGGACCAGCACGCTCACCGTGGCGTCCGGCCGGCGGAGCAGGCGCTCCAGCAGCCGTCGTCCGAGGAAGCCCGTGGCGCCGGTCACGAAGTACGTCGTCATGGAGGCAGGATGACAGAACCAGGGCCCGCGTGGGGGCGCCGTCTCAGGCGGAGTCCTCCGGGTGGGTGTGCGGCTCCTGGGGAGCCCCGACGGCGCTCTCCCGGCCCGGGAACGGCGTCCGGTAGAGGCAGACGTCGCAGTTCATCCGCAGGTCGCCGACGACGGCCTCCTCGTACCGCCCGAGCAGCAGCCCGGCCAGCCCGTCCGACACCCCGAGCGGCTCGCTGACGACGACGTCGACGCCCTCGACCGACGCCGCCTGCCGGGCGACCAGCCGCGGCAGGAAGCCGGGGCCGAGGAAGTAGCGGGCGAGCGAGACGCGGCGGTGCCCCAGGGTCCGCAGCCGGGTCAGCGCCTCCGCCACGGTCGGGCCCGTGGTGGAGGCGAAGGCGACGTCGACGCTCGGGAAGGTGCGCCCCTCCCACAGCAAGCGGGCGGTGGCGGCGACCTGCGCGTTGGCGTCGGGGTCGAGCGCCCCGCCGGCGACCAGCACGACCGGGTCCTCCGGCGACGCCCCCGCCTCCTGCAGCCGCCGCGCCAGCACGTCGACCAGCACCGGGTGCGGCCCGAGCGGCCGGCCGTAGCGCACGCGCAGGCCCGGGTGGTCCAGCCGGGCGGCCTGCACCGAGCCGGCCAGGTCGGTCTTGCTGTGCGAGGCGGGGGTCAGCAGCAGCGGCACGACGGCGACGTCGCGGACGCCCTCGGCGACCAGCTCCGCCAGCGCCCGGCGCACCGACGGCGGGGCGTTGTCGACGTAGGCGGCCCGCGCCACGAGCCCGGGCCGCAGGGCGACGGCCCGGGCGAGCAGCCCCTCGACCACCTCCTGCGACGCCGGGTCCTTGCTCCCGTGCGCCACCCCGAGCAGGACCGTCATGCCCGCAGCCCCACGACGTCGCCGACCACGACGACGGCCGGCGGACGGACGTCGGCACCGTCGACGGCGGCGTCCGCCAGGGTGGTGACGACGATCCGCTGCGACGGCAGCGACCCCGACTGCACGAGGGCGACCGGGGTGGTCGGGGCGAGGCCGCCGTCGACGAGGGCCGTGCAGACCGCGGCGAGCCGTTCGACCGCCATGAGCAGGAGCAGGGTCCCGCCGAGCCGGGCGAGGGCCGACCAGTCGACGGTGGACGCCGGGTCGCCCGGGGCGAGGTGCGCGCTGACGACGGTGAAGCTCTGGTTCACCCCGCGGGCGGTGACGGGGACGCCGGCCAGCGTCGGGGCGGCGAGCGCGGAGCTCACGCCCGGGACCACCTCGACCGGGACTCCCGCCGCCACGCAGGCCGCGACCTCCTCGATGCCCCGCGCGAACACGTGGACGTCGCCGCCCTTGAGCCGCACGACCCGCTCCCCCGCGAGCGCCCGGTCGACGAGCAGCTGCGTGATGTCGTCCTGCTTCCAGCCGCCGGACGCCGACTTGCCGACGGTGACGACCTCCCCCGGCACCTCGACGTCGGGTGCCAGCCGGTCCCTCACGACGACGTCGGCGCCCGCCAGCAGCTGCCGGCCCCGGACGGTGAGCAGCCCCGGGTCGCCGGGGCCGCCCCCCACCAGCGCGACCGAGCCCTTCCCGGCCCGGCGCCGGCGCAGGTCGGGCGGGCCGGTCTCGAGCAGCAGGGCGACGGCGTCGCGGACGGCGACGGCGCGGCGCGGGTCGCGGCCGGCGCTGACCGAGACGGTGACGTCGTCGGTGCGGGCGACGGCGGGCACCCACGCCGGGGACAGCGCGGCGTCGTCGGCGCGCACGCACCAGACCCGCGCGGCCTCGCAGGCGGCGGCCACCTCGTCGTCGACGACGCCGGTGCACGCGTGCACGAGCCACGCGCCCTCGACGTCGGACGGGCGGAACGCGCGCAGCACGACGTCGTCGTGCGGGAAGCCGACCGAGGGGGCGACGACGGCGACCCGCGCCCCGGCGTCCACGAGGGAGCGGACCCGGCGGGCCGCCACGGCTCCCCCGCCGACGACGAGGACGCGCCGGCCGGCGACGTCCAGGTGCAGGGGGTAGCGGGCCACGGGCCCAGTCTGGTCGACCGTCAGCGGCGGACGGTGCCGAGGCCCCGGCGACCGAGCACTCGGCGCTCGACCGGCGCGAAGAACAGCAGCTCGACCGCGACGCCGACGACGAAGATGCCGAGGATGCCGGCGAAGACCGACGGCATGTCCGAGTTCGACCGCCCGGTGTCGAGCAGCTGGCCCAGGCCGACGCCGAACTCCGGGGAGTGCGCGATCAGCTCGGCCGCCATGAGGGAGCGCCAGGAGAAGGCCCAGCCCTGGCGCAGGCCGCCGACGTAGCCGGGGAGTGCCGCGGGCAGCAGCACGAAGCGGACCGACTGCAGGCCGCTCGCGCCGAGCACCTGGCCGACGCGGGTCCACAGCGGCGGGACCTGGTCGATGCCCGACAGCATCCCGTTCGCGATGGACGGGACGGCCCCGAGCAGGATGACGGTGTAGATGGTGGCGTTGCTGAAGCCGAAGAACAGGATGGAGGCCGGGACCCAGGCCACCGACGGCAGGCTCTGCAGGCCGCTGACGAAGGGCCCGATGCCGCGACGGACGAGCCGGACGGTCCCCATGAGCAGACCGAGCGCGGTGCCGAGCACGAGCGACATGCCGAAGCCGACGACGCCGTGGCTCAGGCTCGTGTACATGGCGTGCAGCAGCGTCCCGTCGGCGAGCTGCTGCTTCAGGGTCAGCGCGACGTCGGCCGGCGAGGGCAGCGCGTACGTCGGCTTGACCCCGGACCGGTAGGTCAGCTCCCAGACGAGCAGGAACAGCGCGAAGAACAGGACCGGGGGCCAGACCGCGGAGAAGGTGCGGGCGAGCCCGGAGGTGCGGCGGACCTGCTGGGACTCGAGGGCGTCGAGGCCTGCCTCCAGCGAGGCGAGGTCGTCGCGGTCGGTCGAGGTCGCGGTGAGGTCGACGCTCACTGCTGCGCCCCGTGCCGGCGGATCTCGGTGCGGAGGTCGTCGGTGATCGCGACCGACATGCCCGCGACCTCCGGCGACTCGATCCGCCGCGGGTGCGGGCAGGCCACCTCGTAGGTCTTCGCGACCCGGCCCGGGCGCGACGACAGCAGGACGACACGGTCGCCGAGGCGCACCGCTTCCCGGACGTTGTGGGTGACGAACAGGACGGTGAGGTCCTGGCTCTCCCGCAGCCGCACGAGCTCCTCGTGGAGCACGTCGCGGGTGATGGCGTCGAGCGCGGCGAAGGGCTCGTCCATGAGCAGGACCGAGCTGTCCTGGGCGAGAGCACGCGCCATGGCGACGCGCTGGCGCATGCCGCCGGACAGCTCGTGCACGCGCTTGTCACCGGCATCGCGCAGCCGGACCAGGCCGAGGAGCTCGGCCGCCCGCTCGCGCCGCTCCCTCTTCGCGACGCCGCGCAGGCGCAGCGCGAGCTCGACGTTCTGCGCGGCGGTCAGCCACGGGAACAGCGCGGGCTCCTGGAACATCAGCGCCGCGCGCTCGCTCCTGTCCTGCGTCGCGACCTCGACCGTCCCCGAGCTGGGGAGGTCGAGGCCGGCGACGAGGTTGAGCAGGGTGGACTTGCCGCAGCCGGAGGCTCCGAGCAGGCAGACGAACTCGCCGGGCGCGACGTCGAGGCTGACGTCGTCGAGGACGTTCGGCCCGTCGCCGAACCGCTTCACGACGTGCGACACGCGCACGGCGGGGGCGGTCCCGGTGGAGGTCGGGGGGGACTGCTGCTGGAGCA
>JAOPWW010000184.1 GCA_025965495.1 Frankiales bacterium | reverse complement strand
GGCGAGAGCGTTGACCTCGGGTCGAGCGCTCCCTAACGTCCGCTGGACAGATCGCGACTCCTTCCCCGGGCAGGTCGCCGACGAGAGGCGCACGCCGTGGACGACAGCTCTGACGTCACGCCTGACGGCGCGGTGACCCCCCGCCCCGTGCTCGGCCTGCAGGGCTCGCTGTTCGAGGACCTGCCGCTGGCCGAGCAGCCGGGCGGCTCCCCGGAGGACATCGGCTACCGCGGTCCGACGGCCTGCGCGGCCGCCGGCATCACCTACCGCCAGCTCGACTACTGGGCTCGTACCGGACTGGTCGAGCCCAGCGTCCGCGAGGCGGCCGGCAGCGGCACCCAGCGCCTCTACTCGTTCCGCGACATCCTCGTGCTCAAGATCGTCAAGAAGCTGCTGGACGCCGGGGTGAGCCTGCAGAACATCCGCACCGCGATCGCGACCCTGCGCGACCGCGGTGTCGCCGACCTCGGCGAGATCACCCTCATGAGCGACGGCACCACGGTGTACGAGTGCACCAGCGCCGACGAGGTCGTCGACCTCCTGCAGGGCGGCCAGGCCGTGTTCGCCATCGCCGTCGGGCGCCAGGTCCGCGACGTCGAGGGCAGCCTGGCCCAGCTCCCCGCCGAGCGGGCCCAGCCGGGCGCCGAGGTGCCGGTCGAGGCCGACGACGAGCTCGCCCGCCGTCGCCGCCGCACCACCGCCTGACCCCGTCGCACCACCGCCTGATCTCACCTCCCCACGTCCTGCAACGGGGCCCTGCCCGCGCGCAGCGCTGCAGGACGCCCCGGCCTGAGACCTGCTCCACAGCGCGGCGTGCTGGGCCGGGAACGCCTCCCGGCGGTAGCCTGTGCGAGCCGACCACCCCTCGCGGGAGAGACCCCGGACCGCCAGTCCGGGGCGCCGAAGGAGCATCTCCTCCCCGACCACCCTCTCAGGCACCCAGGACCGCGGGGGTCAGGCACCTCTGGAGAGCGGGCGCCCGCGCGCCCCACCGACGGAGAAAGCCCGCACGCACCTCCTGACCGCAGGAGCGGGTGAAGCTCTCAGGTCCCGTGACAGAGGGGGAGGACCCGCCCCGGCGCCCCCGCGCGCCGTCTGTCTGGGAGTCCTCATGAGCCTGCGCGACCTCGAGCTGTCCGCCCCCTTCGCCGGCCGCCACATCGGCCCGACCGAGGACGAGCAGGCCAAGATGCTCGCCGTCGTCGGCTACGGCTCGGTCGAGGACCTGGCGAACGCTGCCGTCCCGGACGTCATCAAGGCGACCGAGGGCCTGTCCCTGCCGGCCGCCGCGTCCGAGCCGGAGGTCCTCGCCGAGCTGCGGGCGCTCGCCGCGCAGAACACCGTGACGACGCCGATGCAGGGGCTCGGGTACTCCGGCACCTTCACCCCGCCGGTGGTCCTGCGCAACGTCATGGAGAACCCCGCCTGGTACACGGCGTACACGCCCTACCAGCCCGAGATCAGCCAGGGCCGCCTGGAAGCGCTGCTCAACTTCCAGACGATGGTCGCCGACCTCACCGGCCTCGCCCTGTCGGGCAGCAGCCTGCTCGACGAGGCCACCGCCGCCGCCGAGGCCATGACGCTGTGCCGCCGCAGCAGCAAGGCCCCGCAGGGCGCGGTCTTCGTCGTCGACGCCGACGTCCACCCGCAGACCGTCGCCGTGCTCACCACCCGGGCGCTCCCGCTGGGCATCCCCGTGCAGGTCGTCGACCTCGCGCAGGGCCTGCCGGACGGCGACGTCTTCGGCGTGCTCGTGCAGTACCCGGCGAGCTCCGGCGTCGTGCGCGACCCGAGCGCCGTCATCGCCGCGGCCCACGAGCGCGGCGCCCTGGTCGCCGTCGCCACGGACCTGCTCGCCCTCACCCTGCTCACGCCCCCCGGCGAGCTCGGCGCCGACGTCGCCGTCGGGAGCAGCCAGCGCTTCGGCGTCCCGCTCGGCTACGGCGGCCCGCACGCCGGCTACATGGCCGTTCGCAAGGGCCTAGAGCGCTCCATGCCGGGCCGCCTCGTCGGGGTCAGCGTCGACGCCGACGGTGACCCCGCCTACCGCCTGGCGCTGCAGACCCGCGAGCAGCACATCCGCCGCGAGAAGGCCACCAGCAACATCTGCACCGCGCAGGTGCTGCTCGCCGTCATGGCCGGCATGTTCGCGGTCTACCACGGGCCCGAGGGCCTGGCGACGATCGCGCGCCGCACCCACCGCTACGCCGCGCTGCTCGCGGCCGCGCTCGACGTCCAGGGCGCGTTCTTCGACACCGTCACGGTGCCCGTGCCCGGCGGGGCTCGCGCCGTCGTCGCGGCGGCGGCCGAGGCCGGGGTCGACCTGCGACTGGTCGACGAGGACACCGTCGGGGTGAGCGTCGACGAGACGACGACGCGGGCGCACCTCGACGTCGTCGTCGCGGCGTTCGGCAGGGACCGGCAGGACTGGGACGCCCTCGACGCGGCGACGCCGGACGCCCTGCCCGAGGGCCTGCTGCGCACCAGCCCGTACCTGACGCACGAGGTGTTCTCCAGCCACCACAGCGAGACCGCGATGCTGCGCTACCTGCGGTCGCTGTCGGACAAGGACCTGGCGCTGGACCGCACGATGATCCCGCTGGGCTCGTGCACGATGAAGCTCAACGCCACGACCGAGATGGAGCCGGTGACCTGGCCGGAGTTCGGGGCGCTGCACCCGTTCACCCCGCGCGCGAACGCCGCCGGCTACCACCGCCTCATCGCCGACCTCGAGGGCTGGCTGTGCGAGGTCACCGGCTACGACCGGGTGAGCCTGCAGCCCAACGCCGGCAGCCAGGGCGAGTTCGCCGGCCTGCTGGCGATCCGCGGCTACCACCGGGCCAACGGCGACGACCAGCGCGACGTCTGCCTCATCCCGGCGTCGGCCCACGGCACCAACGCCGCGTCCGCCGTGATGGCCGGCATGCGGGTCGTCGTCGTCGGGACCACGCCGACCGGCGACGTCGACGTCGAGGACCTGCACGCCAAGATCGAGCAGCACCGCGACCGCCTCGCGGCGCTGATGGTCACCTACCCGAGCACGCACGGCGTGTTCGAGGCCGCGATCACCGACATCTGCGCGGCGGTCCACGAGGCCGGCGGCCAGGTCTACGTCGACGGCGCCAACCTCAACGCCCTGGTCGGCCTGGCCAAGCCCGGGAAGTTCGGGGCGGACGTCAGTCACCTCAACCTCCACAAGACGTTCTGCATCCCGCACGGCGGCGGTGGCCCCGGCGTCGGTCCGGTGGCGGTCCGCGAGCACCTCGCGCCGTACCTGCCGAACCACCCGCTCGACGCCGAGTGCGGCCCCGCCACCGGCCCGGGCCCGATCAGCGCCGCGCCGTACGGCAGCGCCGGGATCCTGCCGATCAGCTGGGCCTACGTCCGCCTCATGGGCCCGGACGGCCTGACCCGGGCGACCCAGGTCGCGGTCCTCACGGCGAACTACGTCGCCAAGCGCCTGCAGCCGCACTTCCCGGTGCTCTACACCGGCGAGGGCGGCCTGGTCGCCCACGAGTGCATCGTCGACCTCCGGACGATCACCAAGGAGACCGGCGTCACTGTCGACGACGTCGCCAAGCGCCTCATCGACTACGGCTTCCACGCCCCGACGATGAGCTTCCCGGTCGCGGGCACGCTGATGATCGAGCCGACCGAGTCCGAGGACCTGCGCGAGCTGGACCGCTTCTGCGACGCGATGATCGCGATCCGGCAGGAGATCGACGAGGTCGCCAAGGGGACCTGGCCGGTCGAGGACAACCCGCTGCGGGGAGCGCCGCACACGGCGTCGTCGGTGGTGGGGGAGTGGGAGCACCCGTACTCCCGCGAGCTCGCGGCCTACCCGGGCGCGGTGTCGCGGACCAGCAAGTACTGGCCGTCGGTGCGGCGGATCGACGGGGCGTACGGCGACCGCAACCTGGTCTGCTCGTGCCCGAGCCCCGAGGCCTACCAGAGCTGAGGGCCGCCAGCGGCTCGACGGCCCGCGGGGACTTCGGGTCGGGTGAGCGGCAGGCCTCCGCCGGCACAGGACCGGCGGGGGTCGAGGCGCTGCGCGAGGGGTGCGGGAGGCGGTGCGGGAGGCTAGGCGGCGTGCACCCGCAGGCTCTCGTGGCGACCGCAGCGCGGGCGGGGCACCGGGCGGTGCGGCGCGACGGCCGAGCCGTCCGGGAGGATCTCGCCGGTGTCCTCGAAGACGACGACGCCGTTGCAGAGCAGGCTCCACCCCTGCTCGGGGTGGGTGGTGAGCACACGGGCGGCATCGTGGTCGACGGCGTCGGACGTGGGGCAGGCGGGAGAGTGCTGGCACATGGTGGTGCTCCGGGGTCAAGGCGCGGGTGTCTCATCTGTACTGACGTAGGTGTCGGCCCCCGGTCGTCGTTGCTGGATGGCTCGTTGTGACCTTTCTCCCCCCCGGCCGTCCGGCGCAGTGGTCCGGGCCCTTGCGGGAGGTCGACCGGCTCGAGTGGCGCAGCGGCGATCCCGGCGACCCGGGGGCCCTGCTCGCCGACCTGCTGCAGGCGCACGGCCTCGCGGGGGAGCCGGCGTCCCAGCGGGGTGACCTGGCGGTCGCGCTGCTGCTCGGGGCGGTCGGCTGCGAGCTGCTGGCGGGGCTGGCCCCGGGTCTCCCGACGCCGGTGCCGGCCGTCCCGGAGGTCGTCGCCGTCGTCGTGCAGGGCAGCAGCCGGCCGGTCGTCGGGGCGGCGTCGGGCGGTGCGTCGGTGGGGGAGTGGACCGACAGCTGGACCGAGGCGGACCACGCGGCCGCCGTCGAGCGGGTGCGGGCCACGATCGCGCGGGGCGAGGTCTACCAGGCCAACGTCGTCGGCCACCGCAGCGCTCCCTACGCCGGTGACCCGCTGGCGCTTGCCCGTGCGGTCGCCGCTCTGCCGCGGGCGACCTACGGCGGGGTGCTCGCCGGACAGGGCTGGACGGTCGGGTGCGCCTCCCCGGAGCAGCTGCTGCGGGTCATGGGCGACCGGGTCACGACCGTCCCGATCAAGGGCACCGGTCGCGACGCCGCGGCCCTGCACGCCAGCGACAAGGACCGCGCCGAGCACGTCATGATCGTCGACCTGGAGCGCAACGACCTCGCCCGCGTCGCGCAGACCGGGTCCGTCGTCGTCGAGCAGCTGTACGACGTCGCGCCGTGGTCGGACCTGTTCCACGCCTCGTCACGGGTCGCGGCGACCCTCCGGCCCGGCGTCGGCCTGCTCGAGCTGCTGCGGGCGCTCGCGCCGGGCGGGTCGGTGACGGGCGCGCCGAAGCGGGCGGCCTGCCGGGTCGTGGCCGAGGTGGAGGCGGTCGGGCGCGGTCCGGCCATGGGCGCGCTCGGGTTCGTCTGGCCGGGCGGCGTGGACCTCGGCCTCACCATCCGCACCGTCGCCCTCGACGCCGACCGGGTGCACCTGTGGGCCGGGGGCGGCATCACGTGGGGGAGCGACGCGAGCAGCGAGGTCGCCGAGGCGCGCGCCAAGGCCGACCCCGTGCTGAGGGCGATCGCTCAGGTGCGGCCCTCGGCCTCCTGAGCCCGACGCAGGGCCTCGCTGTCGTCCGCCCACCGGGCCCGGATCACCCGGTGCCCCGCGCGTTCGTAGGCGTCGCAGACCTGCTCGTCGTCGTCGACGACGACGGCCACCACGCGGCCCCGGGCCACCCGGCGGAGCAGCGGCGGCTTGGCCAGCCGGGCCGGACGGCGGTCCGTCCCGGACCGCATCACCAGCTCGCCGTCGGGCAGCTCGTTGCGGGACAGCCACCCGAGCGTGTCGTCCCGGCAGCGCTCCGGCCGTCCGGTCAGGTAGACGACGTCGCAGTCCTTCGCGCTCTCCTGCGCGAGGGCGAGCCCCTGCGCGAGGACCGGGTCGTCGACGGCGGCGTCGAAGAAGGCGTCCCAGTCCTTGGGACGTCCCTGCACGAAGTGCAGGCGATGGCTCACGTCTGCCAGGACTCCGTCGATGTCGAACACGGCGAGGGGTCGCTGCTCCACCCGGGCAGGGTAGGGACCAGCCGCAAGGACTACGGCGACAACCACCCGCTCAGGTACTTCATGCACGTCGGGTCGTGGCCGAGACTCCTGGTGGACACCACCCACGGACGGAGAACCCGATGCGCATCACCGACGTCGCCCTGTCGACCGCAACGCCGATCAGCAACGGCCCGCGCACCAAGCGCACCGAGGCCG
Organism: Frankiales bacterium; assembly: GCA_025965495.1. Classification (GTDB taxonomy): domain Bacteria; phylum Actinomycetota; class Actinomycetes; order Mycobacteriales; family SCTD01; genus RYN-122. The sequence continues at coordinate 498 of JAOPWW010000184.1, read as the reverse complement.
ACAGCACGGCCCCGACGCTGCTGGCCAGCGCGAAGACCGAGAGCGCACCGCACCCCGACGAGGTGGCGGCCACCAAGCTGCAGCGGGCCGCGGCCCACGCCCAGGCGGCGAGGGTCGTCTCGGCCGAGAACCAGCGCGCGAGCGCGAGCGCCCGGGGCGAGATCGACCCCGGCCGCGTCCTGCAGAGCGCCTGACCTCCCGCGGCCTCCCGGCCGCAGCGCCGCTCCGTCCCCCGCCCCGTCCGGCTCACGCCGGGCGGGGCGTCGGCGTGTCTGGGCGTGCCGGGTCCGTGCGGCGGGTCCCCGAGGGGCCGCGGTCGCGGTGCGAGGATGGCCCGCGGCGCACGACCACGGCCGTCGGCGCACGATCACGGAGGGAGCGGGCGTGGCAGGGGAGCAGCGGGGGCTGACCGCCCGCAGCACGGCGGGGCCCGGGGGAGCGGGGCGGCCGTCCTCCGCAGCGAGCACGGAGCGCCCCCCCGCAGGCCGCGCGGCTGCC
>JAOPWW010000175.1 GCA_025965495.1 Frankiales bacterium | reverse complement strand
GCAGGTGCCGCAGCCGGTCGTGGCGCGGGTGGCGAGGGCCGCCTCGGGCACGGTGCGAGCGCCGCAGGTGCGCAGGGCGCCTGCGGTGACGCCGTTGCAGGTGCAGACGACGTCGCTGTCCGCCGCCTCGGCGGGCGGCCCGGAGGACAGGCCGGCGAACAGCAGGTGCAGCCGGTCGGCCGGCAGGGGGGTCGCGCGGTCGAAGGCCTGCGTGACGGGACCGGCGGTCGACAGGTCGCCGAGCAGGACCGCTCCGACGACGACGCCGTCGCGCAGGACGAGCTTCTTGTAGACGTGCCGCACGGGGTCGGCGAACTGCAGGACCTCGAGGCCCTCGCTGGCGCCGGAGAAGCAGTCCTCGAGCCCGGGGGCGACCTCGCCCATGGCGGCGAGGTCGAGGTCCATCGCCTTGAGCCGCGCGACGGTGCGGCTGCCGGTGTAGCGGGAGCCGCCGCCGGTGAGGACGTCGGCGAGCACCGCGGCCTGCTCCCAGGCGGGGGCGACCAGGCCGTAGACCTGCCCGAGGTGCTGGCTGCACTCCCCGAGGGCGAACACGTGCGGGTCGTCGGTGGCGAGGCGGTCGTCGACGAGGACGCCGCGCTCGACGGCGAGGCCCGCCTCGCGCGCCAGCGTCGTCTCAGGCCGGACGCCGCAGGCGAGCACGACGAGGTCGCCGTCGACGTGGCGGCCGTCCGCGAGCCCGACGCCGGTGACGCGCCGGCTGCCGGTGACGCTGCTCGCGAAGCTCCCGAGGTGGACCCCGACGCCGAGGGCCTCGACCGCCCGGCGCAGCACCGCACCGCCGAGGGCGTCCAGCTGCACGTCCATCAGGTGCGAGGTCCCGTGGACGACGTCGACCTGCAGGCCGTGCGCGAGCAGGCCGCGGGCTGCCTCCAGGCCGAGGAGCCCGCCGCCGACGACGACGGCCTTGCGCGCCCGCCCGGCCGCGGCGGCGATGAGGTCGCAGTCCTGCAGGGTGCGGAAGACGTGCACGCCCGGGAGCAGCAGCCCGCTCGGGCCGGCGATCCCGTGGACCGGTGGGACGACGGCGGTGCTCCCGGTGGCGAGCACGAGGACGTCGTAGGGCAGGACCTCGCCGTCGGCGAGCGTCGCGGTGCGGCCCGTGCGGTCGAGTGCGGTGACCGGGGTGCCGAGCCGCCGGACCGCGGCCCCGCCCCCGGGCAGGCCGATCTCGCCGGCGCCGCGCTTGCCGGACAGCACATCGGACAGCAGCACCCGGTTGTAGGTGGGCCGGTCCTCGGCGCCGACGACGGTGATCTGCGCGGCCGGGTCGCGGCTCAGGAGCTCCTCGGTGAAGCGGGCGCCCGCCATGCCGTTGCCGACGACGACGACCCGGCGCGCGGTGGCGCTCACGACCACACCTCTCGGACTCGCTACGCTCATCGGGCGGCCTCGGCGTGCAGGCGGTCGATCCGCGCGGCGCACACCTTGAACGACGGCATCCGGCTGACCGGGTCGAGCGCGCGGCTGGTGAGGCTGTTGGCGCGCTGCTTGCCGGCCCAGTGGAACGGCACGAAGACGGTGTCGGGGCGGATCGCGTCGCTGACCCGCACCCGCAGGAACGCCTCACCGCGGCGGGTCGAGACCCGGACCCGCTCGCCGTCGACGACCCCGAGCTGCTCGGCGAGGTGGGGGTGCAGCTCGACGAACGCGGCCGGGGCGGCGTCGGCGAGGGCGGGGACCCGCCGGGTCTGCGCCCCCGACTGGTACTGCAGCGCGACCCGCCCGGTGGTCAGGTGCAGCGGCCAGGCGTCGTCGACGGGCTCGACCGGCTCGGGCTGGTCGACGGCGACGAAGCGGGCCCGGCCGTCAGGGGTGGCGAAGCGGTCCAGGAACAGCCGGGGCGTCCCCGCGCTGTCGACCGAGGGCACCGGCCAGTGCAGGGCCTCCCCGGCGCGCAGCCGGTCGTAGGTGACGCCGCTGTAGTCGGCCGGGCCGCCGGCGCTCGCGCGGCGCAGCTCCTCGAAGACCGCCTCGGGCTCGGTCGGGAACGAGGCCGTGCACCCCAGCCGCTGGGCGAGGCCGGCCAGGACGTCGAGGTCGGTCCGGACACCGGGAGGCGGGGTCAGGGCCGCCCGGCGCAGCAGGACCCGGCCCTCGAGGTTCGTCGTCGTGCCGTCCTCCTCGGCCCACTGGGCGGTCGGCAGGACGACGTCGGCGAGCGCCGCGGACTCCGACAGCACGAGGTCGGCGACCACGAGGCAGTCCAGGGAGGCGAGCCGCTGGGCGACGTGCCGGGCGTCGGGCGCGCTGACGACGGGGTTGCTGGCCAGCAGCAGCAGCGCCCGGGGGCCGCCGCCGTCGCCGAGGGCGTCCAGCAGCTCCGAGGCCGAGCGCCCCGGGCCGGGCAGCGACGAGGGGTCGACGCCCCAGACGGCGGCGACGTGGGCGCGGGCGGCGGGGTCGCTGATGCTGCGGTAGCCGGGGAGCTGGTCGGCCTTCTGCCCGTGCTCGCGGCCGCCCTGGCCGTTGCCCTGACCGGTCAGGCAGCCCCAGCCGGACCCGGGGCGCCCGGGCAGGCCGAGGGCCAGCGCGAGGTTCGTCAGGGACAGGACGGTGTCGACGCCGTGGGCGTGCTGCTCGGCGCCCCGGGCCGACAGCACGACCGCCGTGGGGGCGTCGGCCAGCAGCCGCAGAGCGCGCCGCAGGTCCGGCTCGGACACGCCCGTGACCCGCTCGACCCGGGCCGGCCACCACGCGCCGACCTCGGCGAGGACCGCCTCCCAGCCGGTGGTCCGGGCGGCGACGTAGGCGGTGTCGACCAGCCCCTCGGCGACCGCGAGGTGGAGCAGGCCGTTGAACAGGGCCAGGTCGGTCCCGGGCAGCGGCTGCAGGTGCAGGTCGGCGGCGGCCGCCGTCGGGGTGCGGCGCGGGTCGACGACGACGAGGGTGCCGCCGGCCTCCCGCTGCTGCGCGAGGTGGGCCATGAAGGGCGGCATCGTCTCGGCGACGTTGCTGCCGACGAGCACCACGCACCCGGCCGCGGCGACGTCGGCCAGGGGGAACGGCAGCCCGCGGTCCAGGCCGAAGGCCCGGTTGCCGGCCGCGGCCGCGGAGCTCATGCAGAAGCGGCCGTTGTAGTCGACCTGGCTGGTGCCGAGCGCGACCCGGGCGAACTTGCCGAC
>JAOPWW010000152.1 GCA_025965495.1 Frankiales bacterium | reverse complement strand
CCCCGGCCCAGCAGCGACCCGGGCATCGTGGTCAAGGGCACCACCGACGTCTGGGTGAAGCTGGCGCGCTGCTGCACCCCGGTGCCGGGCGACGACGTCGTCGGCTTCGTGACCCGCGGACGCGGGGTGTCGGTCCACCGCCACGACTGCGTCAACGCCGGGGCCCTGCTGGCCGACGCCGAGCGCGTCGTCGAGGTCGAGTGGGCGCCGAGCGCCGGCTCGGTGTTCCTCGTCGCCATCCAGGTCGAGGCCCTGGACCGCACGCGCCTGCTGTCCGACGTCACGCGCATGCTGTCCGACGCGCACGTCAGCATCGTGTCCGCCACCGTGACGACGACCCGGGACCGGGTCGCGGTCAGCCGCTTCACCTTCGAGATGGGCGACCCGAAGCACCTGGGCCACCTGCTCGCCCAGGTGCGGAACGTCGAGGGCGTCTTCGACGCCTACCGGGTGACGAACTAGAGCGGCAAGGGCCTCAGTGCTGGACCTGCTCGCGCCGCTCCTCGCGGGGCGCGGGCAGTCCGGCCCGGCGGCTGCGCCGGTCGCGCTTGGCGGCGTACATCGCCTCGTCGGCCTGGGCGAGCGCGGCCGGCAGGCCCCGCAGGACCGTGATCGGCGCCCAGCCGACCGACCCCGCGACACCGGCGGCCTCGAGCGCCTCGTAGATGGCCGCCACGCGCACCTCGGCCTCCGCCTCGGTGCACCCGACCAGCAGGACCCCGAACTCGTCCCCGCCGAGGCGGGCGGTCAGGTCCTGCTCGCGGACGGCCGCGCGCAGCGCGACCGCGGCCCGGCGGATGTAGTCGTCGCCGGCGGCGTGGCCCTGGCTGTCGTTGACCGCCTTGAGCATGTCCAGGTCGAGCATGGCCAGCACGGTCGGGTCGCCGAGCCGCAGGAAGCGGTCCTCCTGGTCGGCGAGCAGCCGCTCCCAGGCCCGCCGGTTGTGCAGCCCGGTCAGGACGTCGGTCTCGGCAGCGACCTCGGCGGCGGCGAGCCGGGCAGCCGCCTCGTCGCGCTGCCGGTCGACCGCGAGCACCATCGTCAGGAGCTGGCCGAGCAGCTGCAGGACCGGGGCGGCGGCGGCGAGGCGGGGGTCGTCGCTCGCCTCCGGGCTCAGCCCGCAGACCGCCCCGAAGACCCGGCCGTCCGCCTCACGGATGACCGAGCCCGCGTAGGCCCCGATCGGGGCGAGGGCGTTGACGCCGGCCGCGGCGTACTGCGGGACGGCCTGGGCGTCCGGCGCCACCGGCGGCGCGGTGCCCGCGGCCATGTGGACGCAGAAGCTGTCCTCCCACGGGTGCGACTGCCCGGCGACCAGGCCGTAGTCGTTGTCGTCGAGGTACTGGTAGGTCTGGCGCCCGTTCTCGACGCGGGTGACCGACCAGAAGGCCATGGGCACGTTCTCGCGCAGGTACCGCAGCGCCTCGTGGGCGGCCTGCTCGAAGGTCATGTCGATGGTGATGGTGGGCAGCACGGGGGCTCCAAGCCAGAGGGGGACCCTGGGAGCATCGGCACGTGAGCGGCTCGGCTGCACCCCTGCGACCGGGGCAGGTGCCGGACCACGACGGCCGACGGCCCGGCTGCTCCTCGCGGAGGGCCGGGCCGTCGTCGGGCAGCGGAGGCTAGGCGGGCTTGGCCGCCGTGCGGAAGCGCTCGATCGTGACGGCGGTCTTCGGCTTGCCGTCCCCGGGCGGGGTGCTCCCGGCCTTGGCGACCTTGTCGAGCACGTCGAGGCCCTGCGTGATCGTGCCGAACGGCGTGTAGTCCGGCGGCAGCTGGCTGTCCTTGTAGACCAGGAAGAACTGGCTGCCGTTGGTGCCGGGGCCGCTGTTGGCCATGGCGACCGTCCCGCGGGGGTAGGTCGCGCCGGTCAGGTTCTCGTCGGCGAACCGGTACCCGGGACCGCCGGTGCCGTCGCCGCTCGGGTCGCCGCACTGCAGGACGAAGATCCCCTGGCTGGTGAGGCGGTGGCAGGGCGTCTTGTCGAAGTAGGAGAAGTGCGCCAGCGACCGCATGCTGTTCGTGGTGCAGGGGGTCTTGGCGGCGTCCATGTCGAAGGCGATCTGCCCGACGTTGGTCTGCAGCGTTGCGGTGAACACGCCCTTGGTCTCGATGCCCTCCGTCGGGGGCTTGTCGACCTTGCGGCTCGCGGTGCCGGCGTCGGTGTAGGTGCAGGTCCCGGGTTTGCCCGAGGCGGCGGACGAGGCAGCGGCGGACGCCTTCGGGGTGGCCGCGGAGGCGGCGGCCTTGACGCCCTTGTCCCCGCGGGAGAGCCCGGCCGCGGCGATCGCGATGCCGACCGTGACCAGCAGGACCGCGACGACGCTCGCGACGACGGTGGTGCGCTGCTTGCGCCGGGCTGCTGCGGCGGCGCGGCGCGCGGCCTGCCGCTCGGCCCGCTGCCGAGCGAGCTCCTTCTCGCGCTTGCTGCCCGCCACGCTGATCCTCCTGAGACTGCCGTCCGGGGTGCTGCCCGCGCGCGCGAGGTCGCGGCGCGGGGTGATCCTAGGGCGGGCGGCTGTCGCGCCGCAGCGCGCCGGGAAAGCTCTGCTGCCCCCGCCGGTAGGGTCGGATCTCCGCCTGCGGCAGCGCAGGTCCCGACCCGAGGAGACGACGAGCGTGCTGGTCCGCGGGTTCCCTGCCCAGGCCTTCGACACCAACTGCTACGTGGTGGCGGCCGCGGAGGGCGCGCCCTGCGTGGTCGTCGACCCGGGCATCGGTGTCGAGGAGCAGCTCGACGCGCTCCTGCGCGAGCTCGACCTGTCACCGGTCGCGGTGCTGCTGACCCACGGCCACCTCGACCACACCTTCTCCGTCACCCCCGTCTGCGGCGCGCGCGGGATCCCCGCGTACATCCACCCCGCCGACGACGCGCTGCTGACCGACCCGATGAGGGGCATGGGCGCGCAGACGTCCCAGATGTTCGGCGGCCGGCTGCAGTGGACCCGGCCGTCTGACGTCGTGCAGCTCGACCCCGGCACGCCGATGGAGCTGGCCGGCCTGCGCATCTCCACCGACTTCGCGCCCGGTCACACCCCGGGCTCGGTCGTCTTCCGCCTGCCCGGTGAGGAGGCCGACGGCGAGGCCGCCGCCCCCGTCGTGTTCAGCGGCGACGTCCTGTTCGCGGGGTCGATCGGGCGCACCGACCTGCCCGGGGGCTCCTGGGAGCAGATGCAGGCGTCGCTGGCCGGCGTCGTGCTGCCCCTGCCCGACGACACCGTCGTGCTGCCCGGCCACGGCCCGGCGACGACGATCGGCCGCGAGCGCGCGAGCAACCCCTACCTGCAGGACCTCCCCTCGCCGCCGCCCTCGCGCGGCCTGTGACGGGCTGCTGATGGCCGGCCCCAAGGGCACCTACGACGTCGTCCCCGGTGCGGAGTTCTCCTCCTCGCTCGCCGTGCGCGACGCGCTGCTCGCCCCGTCCCGCCTGGCCGGCTACGCCTACGCCGAGGCGCCGGTCTTCGAGGCGACCGACCTGTTCAGCCGGGGGGTGGGGGAGTCCACGGACGTCGTCACCAAGGAGATGTTCACCTTCTCCGACCGCGGCGACCGGTCGCTCACCCTGCGTCCCGAGGGAACGGTCGGGGTGCTGCGCGCTGCCCTCGACGCCGGCCTCCACAAGGGGCAGCTGCCCGTCAAGCTGCGCTACGCCGGCCCGATGTTCCGCGCTGAGCGGCCCCAGGCCGGCCGGTACCGGCAGTTCCAGCAGGTCGGGATCGAGGCGCTCGGGCTCGACGACCCCGCCCTCGACGCCGAGGTCGTGGCGCTGGCGGCGCAGGCCTTCGCCGGCCTGGGGC
>JAOPWW010000147.1 GCA_025965495.1 Frankiales bacterium | reverse complement strand
GCCATCGTGCTGGTCACCCACGACGAGGGCGCCGTCCTGGCGCTGCAGCCCGACAAGGTGCTGCTGCTGCCCGACGGCACGGAGGACCAGTGGTCGGAGGACTTCGCCGACCTGGTCGCCCTGGCCTGACCGTGCCGGTCGAGCAGGTCGACCCGCACGACGTCGACGTCCGGGCGCTACTGGCCCGCCACCTGGAGCTCATGCACGCGCAGAGCCCGCCCGAGGACGTGCACGCCCTCGACGCCGACGGCCTGGCCGACCGCGACGTCACGCTGTTCGGGCTGCGCCGCGACGGGCAGCTGCTGGGGCTGGCCGGGCTCGGACAGCTCGACGGCGGCCACGGCGAGGTCAAGTCGATGCACACGGCCGAGCAGGCCCGCGGGCAGGGCGTGGCCCGGGTGCTGCTGGAGCACGTCCTGGCGGTGGCCCGGTCCCGCGGGTACCGCCGGCTCAGCCTCGAGACCGGCAGCCAGCCCGGCTTCGCCCCCGCGCGGGCGCTCTACGCGAGCGTCGGCTTCGCGCCGTGCGGCCCGTTCGGGACCTACGTCGCGAGCCCGTCGAGCACGTTCCTCGCGCTGGAGCTGCCGGCCCCCGCCGGGTAGGCAGGAGGCGTGGACCTCGACCTCGACGACACCCGTGCGGCGGCCCTCGCGACGACGCTCGAGCAGGCGGCGCGGGCGCTGGGGTCGGTCCGCTACGGCCGGGTGCTCCGGCTGGCGGCGGCGTCGGTCGTGCTCAACCCGGACAGCCCGCTGGCCTCGGCGAACCACGCGTCGACCTTCGTCGGCGGGCCGGGCGCCGTCGAGACCGCGCTGCTCCTGCTGCCCGAGGTCTGGGCCGAGGTCGGGCTGCCGGCGGTCCACGTCGTCGCGTCGCCCGCGAGCGCCCCCGAGCTCGGCCTGCTGTGCGAGGAGCTCGAGTACGAGGCGGTCGAGGAGACCAGCGCGATGCTGCTCACCGACCCGGCGCGGCTGGTGGAGGGCGAGCCGGGGATCCGGGTCCGGCCGGTCCCGGAGGAGGCCGAGGACCTGCTGCCGCCGCTGCTGGCCGAGGGCCTGGGCTGGCGGCCCGCCGTCGCCCGCCGGCAGCGGGTGGCCCTGGGGCACCGCCTCGACGACGCCCGCCACCTGGCGGTGGGCGCCTGGGTGGACGGCGAGCTGGTCGGCGTCGCGACCGGGTTCCGGCACGGGGCGGTCGGCCAGGTCGTCGACGTCGTCGTCGCGGAGGGCCACCGGCGGCGCGGCCTGGGGCGCGCGCTGGTGAGCGCCGTGGCGGCGTCGCACCTCACGGCGGGAGCGTCGCTGGTGTGGCTGTCGGTCGAGGCCGGCGGGCGGGCCGAGCGGGCGTGCGAGCTGCTGGGGTTCGCGACGGCGTACGAGGCCGTCACGTACGTGCTCCCGCTGGAGGCGTGACGGTCTGCACTGGCCGGACGGCGGGTAGTGCGTGATCATCGGCCAGGACACGCCCCACCGACTCCGGAGGCAGCACGTGGCAGAGCTCAAGAAGGGCAGCCGGGTCACCGGTGACGATCGCGGCAAGCTCGCGGCCGAGCTCAAGCAGCGCTACGAGGGCGGCGAGTCCATCCGCGTCCTCGCCGAGACGTCCGGCCGCTCGTACGGGTTCGTGCACCGGATCCTGTCGGAGTCGGGGACCACCCTGCGCGGCCGGGGCGGTGCCACCCGCAAGAGGGCCGAAGGTGCCTGACTGAGCGCCGGGTGGCAGGCTGCCTCCTAGACCGAACGCCGTTCTAGGAGGCCCCGCCGTGGACATGTCGCTGACCGCCGACCAGGAGGCCGTGCGCAAGGCCGTCAAGGAGTGGGTCGACGACGTCGTCGTCCCCCGTGCCCTGTCCAACGACCGCGAGGAGCGCTTCCCGCAGGAGGCGCTCGACGGTCTCAAGCAGCTCGGCTTCCTCGGCATGACCATCCCCGAGGAGTACGGCGGTGGCGGCGCCGACCCGATCAGCTACCTGCTGCTCATCGAGGAGCTCGGCCGCGGCGACGCGAACGTCCGCTCGATCGTGAGCGTGCACCTCGGCCTGGTCGCCGGGGTCATCGAGCGGATGGGCACCGAGGAGCAGAAGCAGCGCTGGCTGCCGCAGATGGCCACCGGCGAGGTCCTGGCCTGCTTCGGCCTGACCGAGCCCGACTTCGGCAGCGACGCCGGGAACCTGCAGGCGAGCGCGGTGAAGCAGGAGGACGGCTCCTACCGGATCAACGCTCGCAAGATCTTCATCACCAACGGCACCATCGCCGGGCTCGCGCTGGTCATGGCCCGCACCGGGGGCCCCGGCGGCAAGGGCGTCAGCGCGTTCCTGGTCCCCACCGAGACCCCCGGCTTCTCGGCCAACAAGATCCACGGCAAGCTCGGCCTGCGCTCGTGCGACACCGCCGAGCTGGTCCTCGACGACGTCGTCGTCGGTCCGGACGCCCTGCTCGGCGGCCAGGAGGGCACGGGCATGAAGGCCGCGCTGTCGGCCCTCGGCGACGGCCGGATGTCGATCGCCGCGTCCTGCACCGGCATCATCCAGGCCTGCCTCGACTCGATGGTCGAGTACACGACGCAGCGCAAGCAGTTCGGCAAGCCGATCGCCGGTCACCAGCTCATCCAGGAGCTCATCGCCGACACCGCCGTGCTGCTCGACGCCGCCCGCCTCATGAGCTGGCGCGCCGCCCACCTCAAGGCCAAGGGCGAGGACTACGCGCTCGCGTCGTCCAAGGCGAAGCTGTTCGCGACCGAGGCGAGCGTCACCGCCGCCAACAACTGCATCCAGGCCTACGGCGGCTACGGCTACGTCGACGAGTACCCCGGCGGGAAGTACCTGCGCGACGCGCGGGTCACCACCCTGTACGAGGGCACCTCGCAGATCCAGAAGCTCATCATCGGGCGCGCGCTGACGGGCATCAACGCCTTCTAGCCGCTGTTGCAGTCCTCATGCAGGACGTAGCGCAGATGTCGATGATGCGGTCGTTCCGCCGCGACCCCGCCGTCTCGGACAAGAAGCTCGCGCCGGGGACGGTGAAGCGCATCGCGCGCTTCGCCGCCCCCTACAAGCGCGACCTGACGGTGTTCCTGGGGCTCATCGTGGTGGCCGCGTTCGTGTCGGTCGCGAACCCCCTGATCTTCGCCAAGATCATCGACGACGGCATCGGCCAGGACCCGCCGCGCACCGGTGACCAGCGCCTCGTCGTGTCCCTGGCGCTGCTGGTCGCCGGCCTCGCCCTGTTCGACGCCGTGCTGCAGCTGTGGTCGCGCTGGTGCTCGACGCGCATCGGCGAGGGCCTCATCTACGACATGCGCTCGACCGTCTACGCGCACATCTCGCGGATGCCGATCGCGTTCTTCACCCGCACCCAGACCGGCGCGCTCATCAGCCGCCTCAACAACGACGTCCTCGGCGCGCAGTCGGCCTTCACCGGCACGCTGTCCAGCGTCGTCAGCAACGCCATCGGCGTCGTCCTCACCCTGGGCGCCATGTTCCTGCTGTCCTGGCAGATCACCCTGCTGTCCCTGGTCCTGCTGCCCGTGTTCATCGTCCCGGCCAAGCTGATCGGGACCCGGCTGCAGGCCCTCACCCGCGAGTCGTACGCGCTCAACGCCCAGATGACCAACACGATGACGGAGCGCTTCAACGTCTCCGGCGCCCTGCTGGTCAAGCTGTTCGGCCGGCCGGAGGCCGAGGAGTCGGCGTTCCGCGACAAGGCCGGCCGGGTCCGGGACATCGGCATCACGAGCGCCATGTACGGCCGGGTGTTCTTCGTCAGCCTCACCACGGTGGCGGCGCTGGCGACCGCGATGGTCTACGGCGTCGGCGGGTCGCTCGCCGCCTCGGGCTCGCTGCGCGTCGGCACGGTCGTGGCGCTGGCCGCCTACCTCACCCGGCTCTACGGCCCGCTCACGGCGCTGAGCAACGTCCGGGTCGACGTCATGACCGCGCTGGTCAGCTTCGAGCGCGTCTTCGAGGTCCTCGACCTCGAGCCGATGGTCGCCGAGAAGCCCGGCGCCGTCGCTCTCCCGTCCGGTGCCACCTCGGTGGAGCTCCGCGACGTCGTCTTCTCCTACCCGACCGCCGAGCAGGTGTCGCTGGCCTCGCTCGAGTCGGTGGCCGTCCTGGACGGCGCCCCGTCCGCACAGGTCCTGCACGGCGTCTCCTTCCGGGCCGAGCCCGGGCAGCTGGTCGCCCTGGTCGGACCCTCCGGCGCCGGCAAGACGACCATCAGCCAGCTCGTCACCCGCATGTACGACGTCGACAGCGGAGCGGTCCTCGTCGGCGGCCGCGACGTCCGCGACCTCACCCAGCAGTCCCTGCGCGACACCGTCGGCGTCGTCACCCAGGACGCGCACATGTTCCACGACACGATCCGCGCCAACCTCGTCTACGCCGCCCCCTCGGCGACCGACGAGCAGCTGTGGGCGGCGCTGGACGCCGCCCAGGTCGGGCACCTGGTGCGGACGCTCCCCGACGGCCTCGACACCCTCGTCGGCGACCGCGGCTACCGGCTCTCCGGCGGCGAGAAGCAGCGCATGGCGATCGCCCGGCTGCTGCTCAAGGCCCCCGGCGTGGTCGTCCTCGACGAGGCGACGGCGCACCTGGACAGCGAGTCCGAGGCGGCGGTGCAGCGTGCGCTGGAGACGGCGCTCGTCGGCCGGACCTCGCTGGTGATCGCGCACCGGCTCTCGACCGTGCTGGGCGCCGACCAGATCCTGGTCCTGGAGGACGGCAGGGTGGTCGAGCACGGCCGGCACGAGGAGCTGCTGGCCCGCGGCGGGCTCTACACCGAGCTCTACCGGACCCAGTTCGCGTCGTCCGGGCGCACGGAGGAGCCGGCGGCCTAGGGCTGCTGCTCCTCGACCTCGAGGGCGCCCGGCGGCAGGTGCTCGGCCGCCCAGGCTCTGAGCCGGGGCCCCGGCCGGTCGACGACGACGTGCACGACGGAACGGAACCCGTCGGGAGCCATCTGCAGGAACCCCTCGAGCTCGCCGGTCGTCGTGAGCTGCTGCTCGACGTCGTCCATCCGCCGCTCGAGGTCCGCGCGGGAGGCCGGCACCGCCACGAGCCCCGCGCCGGGCACGAGCGCCTGCAGGGCCGCGACGTCGTCGTCGGTCCCGTCCCGGACGGCCACGACGACGACGTCCTCCAGCACGCCGGTGGCCGCCCACCGGTCGCCGAACAGCGCCCGGACGGCGGCGTCGAGCGCCGCGCCGTCCGCCTCCGGACCGGTCAGCCGGCGCCGCCGGGCTGCACGTCGGCGCCGTCCCCGGTGCCGAGGTCGGCGTCGTCCATCTGGTCGCTGTCACTCGACGCGGGCGTCGGCACGGGGGCGTCGGTGTCGAGGTCGGCCGCGCTGATGTCGGTGCCCTCGCCGAGCCCGGGGTGGGTGGGGTTGTCAGTCATGGGCCCGTCCTACCCGCCTCACAGCGCTCTGAGCGCCCCGCCGTCGACCGGCACCATGGCCCCGGTGACGTAGGAGGCGGCCGGCGACAGCAGGAAGGCGGCGGTGCGGCCGAACTCCTCCGGCTCGCCGTACCGGCGCAGCGGGACCTCGGCGGCCCGGCGCGCCGCCACGTCGGGGTCGGGGCCGTCGAGCTCGCGGAGCCGGTCGGTGGCGATCCGGCCCGGCAGCAGGCCGTTGACCCGCACCCCGCGGGGCCCGAGCTCGTCGGCCATCGTCTTGGCCAGCATCGCCAGGCCGGGGCGCAGGCCGTTGCTCGCGGCCAGGCCGCCGATCGGCGTCTTGACCGACGTCGACAGCACCAGCGCCAGCGCCCCGCCCTCGGGCGGCAGCGCCGCGACGACCGCCCGGCACAGCCGCACGGCGCCGAGGAACACGCTGTCGAAGGCGCCGTGCCACTGCGCGTCGGTGAGGCCGAGGGCACTGCCGGCCGGAGGGCCGCCGACGCTGACCAGCGCGCCGTCGAGCCGGCCGTGCTCGCCGACGGCGGCGTCGACGAGCGCCTGGGCGGACGCCGGGTCGCTCAGGTCGAGCGGCACGCCGAGGCAGCCGAGGTCCTGCGCGGCGGCCGCGGGAGAGCGGGAGCCGATGACGACCCGGGCGCCCTCGGCCAGCAGCACGCGCGCCGTGGCCAGGCCCAGCCCGCGCGAGCCGCCGCTGACGACGAAGACCCGTCCGTGCAGCCCGAGGTCCATCAGCGCGGACCGGGACGGGGAGCGGACGAGACCACGAGGACCTCCTGGACGGTCGGGAGGCCACCGTACGGGCGCAGGGCGAGGTCGCGGTGACTCCCGTCGACCAGGCGGGGTAGGAGCGGCGCATGGCGAGCGAGACGCGTGGGACCGTGCTGGCCGCCCTGGCGGCGAACCTGGCGGTGGCCCTGGCGAAGGGGGTCGGCGGAGCGCTGACCGGGTCGGCGTCGCTGCTGGCGGAGGCGGCGCACTCGGTGGCCGACACCCTCAACGAGGTCTTCCTGCTGCTGTCCCTGCGCAAGGCCGACCGCCCGGCGGACAGGACGCACCCGTTCGGCTACGGCAAGGAGCGCTTCTTCTGGTCGCTGCTGGCCGCTGTCGGGATCTTCGTGTCCGGCGCGGGCTACAGCGCCTACGAGGGCGTCCAGGCCCTGACCGGCCCGGAGCGCGAGGAGCCCTCGATGCGCTCCTTCCTGGTCGTCTACGTCGTCCTGGTCGTGTCGCTGCTGCTGGAGGGGGCCTCCCTGCGCAAGGCCCTGAGCCAGGTCCGGTCCGAGGCGTCCGCGGCCCGCCGGAGCCCGCTGGACTTCGTCCGCCGCAGCCCCGACCCCACCGTCAAGACGGTCGCGAGCGAGGACACCGTCGCGGTCGTCGGCGTGTTCGCGGCCCTCGCCGGCACCGCCCTGCACCAGGT
>JAOPWW010000135.1 GCA_025965495.1 Frankiales bacterium | reverse complement strand
CGGCACCCGCTGGAGACCAAGCCCGACGTCTGCTGGCAGCTCCCGGTCCGGCGCGAGCAGGAGTGGGTCGACCGGCCGGACGAGACCCGGGTCCTCGTCACCTCGCTCGGCGAGTTCGACCGGCGCGGCTGGGGCCCGGGCGGCGCCGACCTCCACTGGTGGTGCACCTCGTCGCCCGTCGCGCACGTCGGGGCCGAGCCGCTCTACGTCACCTACGGGCCGGAGATCGCCGCTCTGCTCGGGCAGCCGGCGTACGACGAGCTGGTGCGCCTGGTCGGCCTGCGCGGCACGGGCGGCCTGCCCCACCCTGCGACGACGGCAGCCCGCGCGGCCGGGCTGCCGCTGCAGGGACAGGGCGGCGCGGAGCCGGCGTAGGGCCCTGCAGCCTCAGCCCGGAGCGGGAACCGGGTGCGGCCAGTCAGGCCTCGACGTCGAGCGGGTCGCAGACCGGGGCGCGTGCCTCACGCCTCGAACTTGTAGCCCAGCCCCCGCACGGTCACCAGGTGCCGCGGCGCCCCCGGGTCGGGCTCGACCTTGGCACGCAGCCGCTTCACGTGGACGTCGAGGGTCTTGGTGTCGCCGACGTAGTCCGCGCCCCAGACGCGGTCGATGAGCTGCCCGCGGGTGAGCACGCGGCCGGCGTTGCGCAGGAGCAGCTCGAGCAGGTCGAACTCCTTGAGCGGCAGCGGCACGGTCTCGCCCCCGACCGTGACGGTGTGCCGCTCGACGTCCATCCGGACGGGCCCCGCCGACAGGGTGGACGCCGGTGACTCGTCGGCGACGTCGTTGCCGCGTCGGAGCACCGCCCGCATCCGGGCGAGCAGCTCGCGGGTCGAGTAGGGCTTGGTGACGTAGTCGTCGGCGCCGAGCTCGAGGCCGACGACCTTGTCGATCTCGCTGTCGCGGGCGGTCAGCATGATGACCGGCACCGAGGAGCGCTGCCGCAGCTGGCGGCAGACCTCCGTGCCGGACAGCCCGGGGAGCATGAGGTCGAGCAGCACGATGTCGGCACCGCTGCGGTCGAAGGCGGCGAGGGCGTCGGGTCCCGTCTCGGCGACGGCGACCTCGAACCCCTCCTGCTCGAGCAGGTAGCTCAGCGGCATCGAGAACGACTCCTCGTCCTCGACGAGCAGCACACGGGTCACGGTTCCTCCTGGACGGCGTGGGCGGGGGCCACGGGCAGGCGCAGGGTGAAGGTGGAGCCGGAGCCCTCGACGCTCCACACCGTCACCTCCCCGCCGTGGTTGGTGGCGACGTGCTTGACGATGGCCAGGCCCAGCCCGGTGCCGCCGGTGGCCCGGCTGCGGGCGGGGTCGGCCCGGTAGAAGCGCTCGAACACGCGCTCGAGGTCGGCCTCGGCGATCCCGATCCCCTGGTCGCTGACGCTCACCTCGACGGCGTCGTCGGCACACCGGACGGCGACGGCGACGCGGGTGCCGTCGGGGCTGTAGTGGACGGCGTTGTCGAGCAGGTTCGCCAGCGCGGTGACGAGCTGCTGCTCGCTGCCGAGGACGGTCAGGCCGCGGTCGCCGCCGCGGACGACCTCGATGCCACGGGCCGCAGCGACCGTGCGGGCGCGGTCGACGGCCTCGGCGACGACGCGGTCCAGCGGCACGCGGACGGGGTCCGGGAGCGGGTCGGCGCCCTGCAGCCGGGACAGGTCGACGATCTCCTGCACGAGCCGGCCCAGCCGCTGGGCCTCGCGCTGGACCCGGCTGCCGAAGCGGCGGACCGCGACCGGGTCCTCGCTCGCGTCGACCATGGCCTCGGCGAGCAGGCTCATCGCGCCGACCGGCGTCTTGAGCTCGTGGCTCACGTTGGCCACGAAGTCGCGGCGCACCGCCTCGACCCGCCGCGCCTCGGTGACGTCCTCGAGCAGCACGGCGACCGTGCCGTCGCCGACCGCCGCCAGCCGGGCCCGGAACACCGCGGGTGAGCGCCCGGCCTGGGCGACCGGCGCCTGCACCTCGGTCTCGTGCGGCGCACCGGTGCGACGCGTGTCGTCGACGAGCCGCCGCAGCTGCGGGAGCGCGGCGAGCACGCCGCCCTGCACCAGGCCGAGCTGGTTCGCGGCCCGGTTGGCGAGCAGGACGTCGTGCGAGACGTCGACCACGAGGACCGCGAGCGGCAGGGCCTGCAGGACGTCGCGGGCGCCGGGCAGGCCCGGCGTCGGCTCGCGGACCGGGAGCGGCTCGGGCGGGGCAGGACGCCGCAGCGACAGCCCCGCGACGAGCCCGGCGACGGCCGCGACCAGCGCGACGACGACGGCCGGGAGCAGGTCCACGTGCCGCACAGTAGGGGCCGGCAGCGGGCTCCTCGGGGCGCTGCAGCGTGGGGGCACGCCCTGTTCACCTGCCGTCCACCGGCGCGTCGCCCGGAGGACCGGCACGGGGACGGCCGCCTGCGTACGGTCATCGCATGCGCGACGCCTACCACGACGAGCTCGACGCCATCTCCGCCTCGCTGGTCGAGATGACGAACCTGGTCGGGTCGGCCATGAGCCGCGCGACGACGGCCCTGCTCGACGCGGACCTGCAGCTCGCCGAGTCGGTGATCGCCGCCGACACCACCGTCGACGAGCTCTACCGCCAGGTGGAGGAGCGGGCCTTCGACCTGATGGCCCGCCAGCAGCCGGTCGCCAGCGACCTGCGGACCCTCGTCACGAGCCTGCGCATGGTCGCCGACCTCGAGCGGATGGGCGACAACGCCGTCCACGTCGCGAAGGTCGCCCGCCGCCGCTACCCGAGCTCGGCCGTGCCGCCGGCGCTGCGCTCGACCGTCCTCAAGATGGGCCACGTCGCCGAGGAGATCGTCGCCAAGGCGGGCAGCGTCATCGCCGGTCGCGACCTGAGCCTGGCGGCCGAGCTCGAGAAGGACGACGACGTGATGGACGACCTCCACCGTCGCCTGTTCGGGACGATCCTCGACGACGCCTGGGCCGACGGCGTCGAGGCCGCCATCGACATCACGCTGTGCGGCCGCTACTACGAGCGCTTCGCCGACCACGCCGTCTCGGTCGCCCGCCGGGTCGTCTACCTCGTGACGGGCGAGCGCGCGGTCTGAGCCGCTCCTACAGCGCCCGCACCGTCGGACCGGTGCCGGCCAGCAGGCCCGGGCGCGCGGCCGCGACGACCCGGAGCACGTCGCCCCGCACGACGCCGACGGCCAGGCGGTAGCGCCCGTCGGTCGACGTCGTGCCGCGGGACAGCGTCGTCCAGCCGGTCGCGGTGCGGCGCTGCAGCACCACCGCGGTGCGGCCCGCGGGAGCGACCGTGCCGCTGACCGCGCCGTGCGCCGCAGACGTCGTGACGCGCTGCCGGACGTCGACCCGGACCGTCCCGGACACGACGTCGCCGAGACGGACCCGGTGCTCCTCGGTCCGGCCGGGGCGCAGGGTCCAGGCGACGAGCCCGTCGGCGTCGGCCCGACCGGTCCCCGCTGCCGTCCAGGCTCCCCCGGGCGCGCGGCGCTCCAGCGCCACGACGTCGGCGGCCGGACGGCCGTCGCGCAGGACGCGGGCACGCACGACGACGGCGTCGCCGCTCGTGACGGTCGGGGCGGAGACGGACAGCCGCAGGACGGGGGCAGCTGCGGGGGCAGGTGCGGGGACGGGGGCGCGAGCCGGGGCAGGAGCGGTGATCGGCGGCGCGGTCGGCGCGGGGACCTGGACGACCGGGAGCGGTGCCGGAGCAGGTGCGGGCGCCGGGACAGGCGCAGGCGCAGGTGCCGGGACCTGGACGACGGGCGCGGGTGCGGGTGCGGGCACCTGGACGACGGGTGCCGGCGCGGGCGCAGGTGCGGGTGCGGCCGGCGCCGGCACCTCGGGCGTCGTCGCCGGCGGGACAGCGGACGCCGGCGGCAGGACGGGTGCGGAGACCGGAGCCGTCACCGGGCTCGTCACCGGAGCAGTCACCGGAGCCACGACGGCCGGGTCTGTCGTCGCGGGGACCGTCGTCGCGGGGACCGGACGCAGGGCAGCGACGACGTCGACCAGCCCGGACCCGAACCGGTCGTCGCGGCCAGGGGCGCCGAGGTCGCGGGC
>JAOPWW010000093.1 GCA_025965495.1 Frankiales bacterium | reverse complement strand
CGTCTGTCACCTCGTCGTGGGGGCGGAGCGCCGTCCTCGCAGGGGCTCGACTCCTGTCACCTTCCACGGCTCCAGGCACGTGGCGCCGGCGAGGACGCGGTTGCGGTCGCGGCCCAGAGCCGGCGCCAGCTCGGGCTGGCCGGCAGTCGCGGCCTAGGCTCCGCCCGTGGAGCTCGCGGCGGACACCGGCCTCGCGTACCTCCGCTACGCCTTCGGCCGGATGCTCGCCGTCGCCACGACGCTGGGTGAGCCGCTCATCGACGAGCGGCCCACCGCCAGCGGAACGAACCCCGTCGGGGCGCTGGTCCTGCACTGCTGCACGGTCTGCGAGTTCTGGTTGGGTCACGTGGCCCTCGGCCGCCCGACGACGACGCGCGACCGGGAAGCCGAGTTCAGCCGGCGCACGACGCTGGCCGAGTGCCGCGACGCCGTGGACGTCGCGCTGCAGCAGGCAGAGCAGGACGTCCGCCGACTGGCCCGGGGCGAGGGCGTGCCCCACGACGCCCGACGTCGCTTGCGCGGCGGGGTCGGCGACGACGACGCCGTCGTCCTCCATCTCCTCGAAGAGGTGTTCCAGCACCTCGGTCAGATGGAGGTGACCAAGGACGTGCTGCTCCAGGCCGAGGCACAGGTCGCGGTCCCAGCGTCACCGACGGGGTGAGCACACCCGCCAGGGCGCAGTCAGGCGCGACGCGGGTCCGTCGAGCTCCACGGACGTCCGCTCCTGCCGCGGGTCGCACGTCGGCAGTCGTGCTCCCACCTCCCGGCCGGCGCTACCGGTCGCCGCGCGGGGTGGGCGGAGCGGAACGGCTCGTGCCGGCCAGCGGGTGCTTCAGAACATGCCGTTATCGTTGGCCGAGGTCTCAGGGACAGCCTGCAGGACGTCCCAGTGCTCGACGATCCTGCCGTCGTCGTCGAGTCGGAAGATGTCGATGCCGGCGTAGGTCGCGTCGCCGGGCCAGGTCTGCTTGCAGTGCAGGACGACGAGGTCTCCCTCTGCGACGCTGCGGACGAACTCGACGTGCTTGCCGGGGTACTCGGCGGCCATCTGCTCGAAGTAGTCGACGAACGCCTGCTTGCCGTCCCCGACGTGGGTGTTGTGCTGGGTGTAGGTGTCGCCGGCGTACTCCTCGATCGCCTCGGCCGGCTTGCACTGGTTGAACATGAGATCGTAGAACGCCATGGCGTTCTCGGTGTTGACGGTCAGGTCGGTCATGGGGGCCTCCAGGGGAACGGGTGCGGCGCTGAGTAGGTCGGTCTGCGCAACGCGCCCGACCGGCTCGCCAGGTCGGGTTGGGCGTCAACCGCACACGGCGTCGCGCGCTTCCCGGGCTCGCCCGACCACGGCGTCGGGAGCCTCCGTCAGACCCGGCCGGAGGCATCGCGCGACGGCACGGACTGGAGCTGCGCCTCCCTCTCGTCGCTCGTCCAGGCGCTGCGTCTGGGTCTGGACCGGTCCGCGTGCCTGCCCTACGTTCCGGGCACCGGTCGCCTCGCCTGGCGGCTCGGGTCCACGTCTGGGGGGTCGCGTGATGAGGCTGCGGACAGCGGTGGTGGCTCTGGGCAGCGCGGTGGCGCTGACCCTGGTGGCGGGTGGGCCGGCCCGCGCCGACACTGGCGGGCGCGGTACCGGTCCGTCCGACGGCGGTCGCGTCGTGGTGGACAGCAGGACGGTGCCTGGCCTGGCCTACCCCGAGGGGCTCGCGTCGTTCCGGGGTCGGCTGTACGTCGGGACCTACCAGGTCGCGCAGGCTGACAGCTCGCGGGTGTTCGTCGTCGAGCCCGAGACCGGGCGCGTCGTGAACGTGCTGGGCGGCAGGCCCGGCCAGGAGCTGATCGCTGCTGCACCGCTGCTGGGCCTGGCCGTCGACCCGCGCACCGGGGACCTGTTCGTCGGGGCGAACGGGCTCGGCGAGGTGCTCCGCGTGCACGAGCCGACCCGGCCGGACGCGACCGTGCAGGTGTACGCGCACCTGCCGCAGGGCGCGGGCCCAGAGGACCTCGTCACCGACGCGTCCGGGGCCCTGTGGCTCAGCGACAGCAACCTCGGCCAGGTCTACCGGATCCCGTCGGCCGAGCACGTCGAGGTCGTCGTCGGTCCGGTCGGGTCCGGCGCCCAGGTGGAGGACACGGCAGGCCTGCTCAGCTCACCGGTCCCCGGACTGTCGCCCAACGGTCTCGCGGTCAGCCCCGACGGGCGTCGCCTGCTGCTCGCGAACACCGCGACCGACAGCATCCTCACGGTCCCGCTCACCCGCGGTCGGGCCGTCGGGCAGCTGCGGCCCTTCACGACGAACCCCACCGATGCGTTCGACGTGTTCCCCTACGGCTTCGAGACCCTCACCGGTCCGTCCACGACCTACGGGGCGACCGCGGACCGGCCGTTGAACGGCCCCGACGGGCTCCGGTTCGACGCCGACGGTCACCTCTGGGCCGCGGACATCCTCGGCGGGAACCTCACCGAGCTCGACGGCGGCACCGGGGCGGTCCTGCGCACGGTGGGGACCTCTGCGGCCAGCGGCACCGGGTCGCTGTCCGGGCCCGCCGGGCTGGCCTTCACCGACGGGGCGGTCTACACCACGAACCTGTCGATCTTCAGTGACGGCAGCAACCCCAACCCGGTGGTGCCGTTCAGCGTCGTCGGCTTCCCCCTGCACCGGTAGCCGCACCCGGCTCGTACCCCCCGCGTGGTGGCGGTGCGCGCGACGTCGTCGGAACCGGGGTGGCGTCGGTGGCGTCGTAGCCGCATGCGTCCCCCTGCCGCTCCCCTGCTCGTCGCTGTGCTGCTGTCCGGATGCTCTGCGCACGGCGACCAG
>JAOPWW010000092.1 GCA_025965495.1 Frankiales bacterium | reverse complement strand
CGCCCGGAGGAGCGGCCGCACGATGAGGGCGGTCGTCATGGCGGGCGGTGAGGGCACCCGCCTGCGGCCCATGACGGCGAACCAGCCCAAGCCGCTCCTGCCGGTGGTGAACCGGCCGATCATGGAGCACGTCCTGCGGCTGCTGAAGCGGCACGGGTTCGACGAGACCGTCGTGACGGTCCAGTTCCTCGCCAGCCTCGTGCGGACCTACTTCGGCGACGGCGACGAGCTCGGGATGCACCTGTCCTACGCCACCGAGGAGACGCCCCTCGGGACGGCGGGCTCGGTGAAGAACGCCGAGAGCGCGCTGCGCGACGACAGCTTCGTCGTCATCAGCGGGGACGCCCTGACCGACATCGACCTGACGGCGCTCGTGGCGGCGCACCGGGAGCGCCAGGCGCTCGTCACCGTGTGCCTCACCCGCGTGGTCGACCCGCTCGAGTTCGGCATCGTCATCACCGACGAGGAGCAGCGCATCGAGCGCTTCCTCGAGAAGCCGACCTGGGGCCAGGTCTTCAGCGACACCGTCAACACCGGCATCTACGTCATGGAGCCCGAGGTGTTCCGCTCGGTCGCCGCCGGCCGGTCGGTCGACTGGTCGGCGGACGTCTTCCCCGAGCTGCTCCGCCAGGGGGCGCCCGTCTACGGCTACGTCGCTGACGGGTACTGGGAGGACGTCGGGACGCACGAGAGCTACCTCAAGGCGCAGGCCGACGTGCTGAACCGTCACGTGGACGTCGAGGTCGAGGGTTTCGAGGTCTCGCCCGGCGTGTGGGTCGGGGAGGGCGCGGAGGTCGACCCGGACGCCCTGGTCCAGGGACCGGTCTGCATCGGCCCGTACGCCAAGGTCGAGGCCGGGGCGATGCTCGGCGAGAACACGGTGATCGGTGCCAACGTCGTCGTGAAGGGCGGAGCCGTGCTGCAGCGCGCCGTCGTCCACGACAACGTCTTCGTCGGCAGCCGCGTCAGCCTCCGGGGCTGCGTCATCGGCAAGAACACCGACGTCATGCGGGCGGCCCGGGTCGAGGAGGGCGCCGTCGTGGGCGACGAGTGCGTCGTCGAGGAGGAGGCGTACCTCTCCAGCGGCGTGAAGGTGTACCCGTTCAAGACCATCGAGGCCGGGGCCATCGTCCACACCAGCGTGATCTGGGAGAGCCGCGGCACCTCCGCGCTGTTCGGCCCACGAGGGGTGTCGGGGCTCGTCAACGTCGAGATCACGCCCGAGTTCGTCGTGCGCCTGGCGTCGGCCTACGCGACGACGCTGAAGAAGGGCAGCGTCGTCACGACGTCGCGCGACGCCTCCCGCGCCGCCCGGGCGCTCAAGCGCGCGGTCATCGCCGCCCTGACCGCCAGCGCCATCGACGTCGAGGACCTCGAGGTCGCACCGCTGCCCGTGCACCGCTTCGCCACCGAGACCTCGCACGCGTCCGGCGGCATCGTCCTGCGCACGACGCCGGGGGACCCGCAGTCGATCGACATCGTCTTCCTCGACGAGCACGGCGGTGACCTGCCTCAGGCCGCCCGCCGCCGGCTCGAGCGGGTCTTCAGCCGCCAGGAGTTCCGCCGCGCGTTCCCCGGGGAGATCGCCGAGCTCTCCTTCCCGGCCCGCACCACGGACGTCTACACCCAGGAGCTGCTGCGCGCGGTCGACACCCGGGGCGTGGCCGAGGCGGGCCTCAAGGTCGTGCTGGACACCGCCGGGGGAGCGGCCGCCCTCGTGCTGCCGAGCCTGCTGGGGCGGATCGGCGTCGACGTCCTCACCGTCAACAACCGGCTCGACGAGACCTCGACGACGGAGACGCAGGCGGACCACCGGCGCGCCATGGAGCGGCTCGGCGGCCTGGTCTCGAGCTCGCGCGCGGCCTTCGGCGTCCGGTTCGACCACGTCGGCGAGCGGCTGTCCCTGGTCGACGAGCGCGGCGCACTGGTCCACGACGACCGCGCCCTGCTCGTGCTGCTCGACCTGGTCGCGGCGGAGCGGCGGGGCGGCCGGATCGCCCTGCCCGTGACGACCACCCGGGTGGCGGAGCAGGTCACCCGCTTCCACGGCACCGAGATCGCCTGGACGTCCACGTCGCCCGACGACCTCACGACCTGCGCCGGCGAGCCCGGCGTCGTCTTCGCGGGCGACGGTCGCGGCGGCTTCGTCATCCCCGAGTTCGCCCGCTCCATCGACGGCGTCGCCGCCTTCGTGCGCCTGCTGGGCCTGGTCGCCCGGACCCGGCTCACGCTGTCGCAGATCGACGCCCGCATCCCCGCCGCGCACGTGGTGCGCCGCTCGGTGCCCACGCCCTGGGCGGTCAAGGGGAGCGTGATGCGCGCCGTCGTCGAGGCCGCGCACGGCCGCGAGGTCGACACCACCGACGGCGTCCGGGTGGTCGAGCCCGACGGCTCCTGGGTCCTGGTCCTGCCCGACCCCGCTGAGGCCGTCACGCACCTGTGGGCCGAGGCGGCCACCGCCCCCCTCGCCGCCGCGTTGCTGGGCGACTGGTCGGCCGTGCTCGCCGACGCGGCCTCCTGAGGCCGGCCACCGCCGTCCCTCGGGGGCGTCGCGACCTGGGGCAGGATGACCGGGTGCCGCCGACGTCCCCTCCCGCTCGCGTGGACGGGTCGATGTCGCTGCTCGTCGACATGATGAGCAACACCCTCGACGGCAGCTACCAGGAGGCCGCGTCCCGCCGCGCCGGGGAGCGCCAGGCGCAGGCCGAGGGCGCCCCGCCCGTGCGACGCCGGACGGTCGTCCCCCTGCTCGTCCTGCTGGGCGTGCTCACCGGGACCGCCGCGGCCCAGGTCCGCAGCCAGTCCCGCCAGGTCGACGGCGACCGGGCGGCGCTCGCGGCCGAGGTCGACCGGCGGACGGCGCAGTCCGACGCCCTGGTGTCCCAGCTCGAGACGCTGCGGGCGCAGCTCGCTGCCGAGCAGACCCGCGCCCTCGGC
>JAOPWW010000077.1 GCA_025965495.1 Frankiales bacterium | reverse complement strand
GGCCGGGCGGAGGCCCCCGCGGACGTCGCCGGGGCGGCCGTGGACCGGCTGTCCGCGCTGCCCGGGGTCCGCGCCTGCCTCGTCGTGCGCGCCCCCCGGCCCGGGACCGACCCCGTCGTGCTCGCCTCGAGCGGCTACGACTGCACGACCATGGGCCCCGGGGCGGTGCTGCCCCGGGACGCCGGTCTGCCCGTCACCGAGTGCGCCCGCACCGGTGAGGTGCAGGTCCTCGGGACCGGGCCGTCGTGGGTCGCGGTGCCGGCCGGGCCCGGCGCCGCACTGCTGCTGAGCCTCACCTGCCCGCCCCCCGGCGACGACGACCTCCCCCGGCTCACCGCCCTCGGCCCCGTGCTCGAGGGCGCGCTCGCGCGGGCCGTCGCGGCCGAGCAGGCCCGGGTGCGCCTGCTCCTGCTCGAGGAGGGCCTCGCGGCGGTCGCCCGGGAGGACACCGACGGGCTGGCCGTCCGGTCCCGCCCCTACGCCGGCCGGCTGTCGGGCGACGTCGTCGAGCTCGTCGTCGACGGACCGGCGCGCTGGCTGCTGGTGGCCGACGTGTGCGGGCGCGGGGACGTCGCCGCCGTCGCCGCGGACCGCCTCCGGGCGGCCTTCCGTGCCTGCGCCTCCGGTGCTGCCGGCCCCGGCGAGGTCCTCGTCCGGCTCGACCGGGTCCTGGCCGGCGGCGAGGAGGAGTTCGCCACGGCGCTCGTCGTCCGCAGCCAGGGTCGGGCTGTCCGGCTCGCGAGCGCCGGGCACCCGGGCCCGCTGCTCGTGCCCGGCGGGCGGCTCGAGGTCGCGCCCGGGCGTCCGGTCGGCCTCGGCGTCGGGCCGCAGGACGCGACCGAGACGGCCGTCGACGTCGCGCCCGGCGCGCTGCTGCTGCTCGCCACCGACGGGCTCACCGACCGCGGTGCGGAGGTCGACCTCGACGCCGTCGTCGCGGCGCTGCCCTCCGGGCTGACCGCCCCGGCGCTGGCCGGCGCCGTGCTCGCGGCCTGCGAGGCGCACGGGCCGGCGCAGGACGACGCGAGCGTCGCGGTGCTGTCCCTGTAGGGAGGGCTGCTAGCCGACGCGCCCGACGACGTAGTCGCGACCGGCGAAGGACTGCCGGCGCACGTGGTCGCCGCTCTGCACGGGCGACCAGATGTCGCTGCCGCCGGCGTACACGCCGACGTGGGTGATCTTGCCGCCCCGCTTGGTGAACACGAGGTCGCCGATCCTCTTGTCGGTCCGGGCGACGTGGCGGACGGCGTCGTACTGCGCGCCGCTGTTGTGGGGGAGCTGCTTGCCGAGGCGGCTGAAGACGTAGAGCGTGAAGCCGCTGCAGTCGAAGCGGGTCGGGCCCGCGGCGCCGTAGGCGTAGGGCTTGCCCACGAGGCGGCGGGCCTCCGTGTCGGCCCGCTGGCCGAGGGAAGTGGTCGTGGCCGACGCGGGAGCGGCGGTCCCGACGGTCGTCCCGACAGCGACGACGGGGGCGGCGAGGGCGATCACCAGGGCGCACAGGACGGACTTCACGACAGCTCTTCCCCGCACGCCTACGAGGTGAGCTGTCGGGTTCGGGCCGGGGATGGCCCGGCCGGTGCTGGATCAGCACCGGCTTCACCCCGAGGAGCTCCTGACGGAGGAGCCCCGTGGAGATCGGGTCCCCCGCTCCTGCCCGGACGCGGTGGTGGCCGACGCTCCAGGAGCACCGGTCGGGGACGGCCCGCACGGGCAGGACTCGGCGTTGTGCGGGACGACGCCCGCCGGTCGGCGGGCCCGGGAACAGTAGCCCGAGGGGCCTGGTCCGGTCACCCCCGGACGAGGTCGAGCACCACCGTGACCGACGAGCCGCCGGGGGTCCGGTGCAGCACGAGGTCGCGGGTCAGCGCCCGCACGATCTGCAGCCCACGGCCCCGCTCGTCGGCGGGCCGCACCTGAGCGGGCACCGCCTCGAAGCCGTCGCCGTCGTCGCAGACCTCCAGGTGCAGGCGCACGCCGTCGCGCCGCTCCTCGAGCCGGGCCGTCACGGTGACCGCGGAGCGCCCGGCGACGACGGCGTTCGCGAGCAGCTCGCCGACCACGAGCGCCGTCGTCGAGCCGTCCCAGCCCTGCTGCTCGACCCAGCGGGTGAGGGCCCGCCGGACGCCGCCCGCCTGGGACGGGTCCGCGGCCAGGTCCCAGCTCGCGGACGGGCCCGCGGGCGCGGGGTCGCGGCGCAGCACGAGCGCCAGGGTGTCGTCGCGCCGGTCGGCCCCGCGCAGGGCGTCGTCGACCAGGGCCTGGGCGAAGGCCCCCGCGGGCAGCGCGACGAGGCTGGCGGCGAGCGCGGCCAGGTCCTCGAGGCCCTGCACGATGTCCTTGCGGGCCTCGACCAGGCCGTCGGTGTAGAGCACGAGGGCGTCCCCCGGCGCGAGCGCGGTCTCCACGACGCCGTCGCTGCCCGCCAGCGGCCAGCCCAGGGCGCCGCCGGGCAGGTCGACCTGCCGGGCCTCGCCGCCGGCGGAGACGACCAGGGCGGGCGGGTGCCCTCCGCCGGCCAGCTGCAGGACGCCGGTCGCGGGCGTGTAGCGGCCCAGGACCACGGTCGCGACGAGGTCGGGGTCCTGCCGGCCGAGCAGGACGTCGGCGCGGGCGACCACCTCCCCGAGCGGGGTGCCGTCGAGCACGACCGTGCGCAGCGTGTGCGCGACCGACAGGGCGTGCTGGGTCGCCTGCACGCCGTGGCCGAGGACGTCGACGACCGCCAGGTGCACGGTCCCGTCGGGCAGCAGCTGGCAGTCGTAGAGGTCGCCGCCGGTCGGCTCGGTCGGGTCGGACGCGACGTAGCGGACCCCCAGCTCGGCGCCGGACAGGGCGGGCAGCGCCGGCATGACGGCCTGCTGCAGGTGCTCGACCACCAGCCGCCGGGCCGCCTCGGCCTCGACCAGCCGGGTGAACTGGGCCCGCAGCTCGGCGAACTCCTCCGCCGGGGTGACGTCCCGCGCGACGACGACCAGCGTGTCCGTGCCCTCCGCGCGGGAGTAGGAGCACACGACCCTCCGCGGCCCGGACGGCGCGGTGAGCAGCAGCTCGGCGGGCCGCTCGTCGTCGCGGTCCCAGCCGGCGAGCGTGACGAGGGCGCCGTCGGCGCGCCGCAGGTCCAGCAGGGCCAGCGCGCCGGGGACGCCGACGACGTCGTCCGCGGCCAGCCCCGTGAGCTGCTCCAGCGCCGGGTTCCAGGACCGCACCACGCCCTCGCGGTCGAGGCTGAGGATGCCGTCGGACGTCGTGGACACCAGCTCGTCGAGCTTGCGCCGCTCCTCGAGGACGTCGGCGAGCAGGCGCCCGCGCGCGAGGGTGGCTGCCGCCTCGCGGGCCGCCGCGGCGAGGACGTCGAGCTCGCCGGTGGGCAGCTCCTCGACGCCGGCCCGGTCGAGCACCGCGAGGACCCCGACGACGGCGTCGTCCTGCAGCAGGGGTGCGGCCAGCAGGTCGGACGCCCCGGCGTCGCGGAGCAGGGCGGCGAGGGAGCCGGCGTCGCGGGCGGTGGTGCGGACCGGCCGGTCCAGGCCCAGCAGCTCGCGGCCGAGCGGGCCGGGGGCGGTCACCGAGAACGCCGGATCGGCGGAGGCGTCGTGCTCGTGGACCCGGTCGCCGTGCAGGAGGACCGCGCGCCGCGCACCGAACGTGTCGGCGACCTCGGACAGGAACGCCGGGAGCGCCTCGAGGGGGTCCAGGGGGGCCGCGAGCGCGCGCGAGGCGCGGTGGAGGCCGGCGAGGCGCTGCCGGTCGGTGCGGACGGCGGCGTAGCCCCGGTAGGCCCAGTGCAGGACGAGCAGCGGCACCGGGAACAGGACAACGGCGACCGGCGAGCCGTCGTAGGCGGCGACGAACAGCAGGCCGAGCAGCAGGTTCACGCCGAACCCGACCAGCCAGCCCGGGACGATCACCGGCCCGAGCCCGCGCAGCATCGACCGCGGCGTGCCGCCGCCCGCCAGGGTCAGCACGGTCGTGAAGGCGGCGTTGTTCGCGACCCCGACGGCGACCAGCCCGCAGACCACCGCGCCGACCGGGGGGAGCGTCGAGCGGTCGACGACCAGGGCCCCGAGGCCGGCCGCGAACGACCACTGGGCGACGTTGAACGCGCCCTTGACCGGCTCGTCGCGCCGCAGCAGCGCCACCACCGTCTCGGCCACCGCCACGGTCGCCACGACGACGACGCCCGGGAAGGCGAACAGCAGCGGGGCCAGGGCGGCCTCGACGAGCGTGACGCCGTCGACGTCGTTGCCGGCGCGGAAGCGGACGACGAGCAGGGACGCGGCCGCGACGACGGCGCCGAGCACGGGCAGGGCGAGCGGCGCGGTCCGGCCGGGGGCGGTGCTGCCGGCCAGGGCCAGCCCGACGGCGCCCAGCGCCAGGGCGACGACGAGCGCGACGACCCCCGGGCGCGGTCGGTGCGCCGTCCCGCCCCCCGGCACCTCCTACTCCGCGGTGCCGTAGAAGGCCGACCCCGAGCGCGGCGTGCCGTAGCTGCTGTCGGACCCGGTGTCGTCGCCGAGCCAGCTGTTGCCCAGCCAGGAGTTGCCGAGCCAGCTGTTGCCGAGCCAGGAGTTCCCGAGCCAGGAGTTGCCGGACCACGGGCTCGAGTACCAGGTCTCCGGGGTCCAGGGCTGCGACAGCACCGAGGGGTCGAACCGCTGCGGCAGGGTCCTGCCCTGCGAGGTGGTCTCGCCGGTGATCCCGTCGGTGCAGCGGCGGTCCAGGGTGCGCTGCAGCGAGCCGCAGTCGTCCCGGACCACGTGGACGCTCCCGCGCGCGGCCTCGACCACGCCCAGCTGGCCGCCCGCGACCGCCGTCGGGACGCCCTGCGCGCTGCTGAAGACGGCCGCCGGGGCGTACGCGATCCCGGCCCCGACCGCGGCCGGCTCCCCGAGCCGCGCCGGGTCGGCGGTCGCGGCGAGGGCCGCCTTGACCCGGGCCGGCGTCCAGTCGGGGTGGACCTGGTGGACCGCGGCGACCAGGCCGCTGACGACGCCGGTGGCGAACGAGCTGCCGCTGCCGCGCCGGTAGGAGGCGTCGACGACGCCGGCCCCCTTCGCCTGCTCCTCGACGTACGAGCCGGGCACGCGCAGCGAGACCAGGTGCGCACCCGGGGCGGCGAGGTCGGGCTTGGCCAGGCCCTGCGCCGTCGGCCCGCGGCTGGTGAAGGCCGGGACCCGGTCGTCCCCGGTGGTCGCGGTCTGCAGGTCGTCGACCGCGCCGACGGTGAGGACGGACGGGTCGTCGCCGGGCTTGAAGACCGTGCCGGTCCCCCCGGGGCCGGTCCCGGCGTTGCCCGCCGCGACGACGACGACGATCCCCGCGGCGGTGGCGCGCTGCACCGCGCGGTTCAGCGGGTCGACCGACGGGTCGGTGTCGCTGTCGGTCCCGAGCGAGAGGTTGAGGACGTCGATCCCGTAGCGCTCGCGGAACGACACCACCCACTGGATCGCCGCCAGCACCTTGGTGACGTCCGAGGCGCCGGTGCGGTCGGCGATCTTGACGCTGACCAGGTCCGCGCCCGGGGCCGTGCCGCGGTAGGTGCCGCCGCTGGCGGCGCCGTCCCCGGCGATGAGGCCGGCGACGAAGGTGCCGTGGCCGTAGCCGTCGTCGCAGGTCGGCTCGCCGGAGAAGTTCACGCAGGCGACGTCGGGGGCGGAGGCGTCGTCGGGGTCGGCGACCGGCAGGACGCGGCCGCGCAGGTCCGCCACCGGGCTGATCCCGGTGTCGACCAGGGCGACCGTGCTGCCCCGCCCGTCGACGCCGTAGCGCTGCAGGACGTCGGCGCCGGTCTCGCTCAGCACCGCCGCGGGCACGGTGCGCCCGCCCTGGTCCGCGGCGCCCGCCGTGCCGACGGCGAGGTCGTCCGTGACCGCGAGGACACCGGGCGCCGTCGCGACCCGGTGACGGGCGGCGGCGGGGACGGTGGCGCTGACGCCGTCGACGATCGGCAGGTCGTGGGTGACCCGGCCGCCTGCGGCACGCACCGCGCGGACGGCGTCGGCCCGGTCGCCGGTGGACTGCACGACGACGCGCTGCTGCGGGCCCGGCGTGGGCGCAGCGGCGCCCGCCGGGACAGCGGCCGCGAGCGTGGTGGCGCCGAGCAGGAGGGCTCCCAGGACGAGCTTCACGCAGACCCCTTCGAGGTCGGACCGGGTCGAGTCACGCTGAGCGACCGGTCAGTCACGATATCCGGCCGGGGCTACCCGCTGCACAGCCACTCACGCCCCCGTCTTCGACGCCGCAGGTCCCGTTCCTGCTGACCGCGGGAGTGGTGCACGCAGCACGGCGGCCCGCCTGCGGGGGCAGGCGGGCCGTGGTCGGGCGGGGGCGGTCCTGCGGACCGGTGACGGAGTCAGCGCGAGGCGGGGTCGGTCGCACGCTGGAGCAGCCGCAGCAGCCCGTCGAGGAGCAGCCCGAGGACCGAGATGGCGAGGATGCCGCTGAGCACGAGCGACGTCTGCAGGTTCACCCCGGCGTTGTTGATGAGGTAGCCGAGACCGCTCGAGGCGGCGATGAGCTCCACCGCGACGATGCTCGTCCAGGCGCCGCCCATGGCCAGCCGCATCCCCGTGACGATCCCCGGCAGCGCGGCCCGCAGCCGGACCGTGACCAGGGCGTGCAGCGGCGAGGCGCCGAGGCTCCGGCCGGCCTTCACGAGCTCCGCGGGGACGGCGTCGAGCGCCGACACCGTCGCGATCACCATGATCGGGGTCACGCCGACGACGATGAGCAGGAACTTCGACGTCTCGCCGATCCCGAACCAGACGATGAACAGCGGGATGAAGGCGAGCGGCGGCAGGGGCCGGGTCAGCTCGATGAGCGGGTCAAGGACGTGCCGGAGCGGCTTCACCGACGCCATCGCCCCGCCGAGGGCGACGCCGACGACGACGCCGGCGCCCCAGCCCGCCACGATCCGCAGGCCGCTGACCAGGGCGTGCCCGAGCAGGGTCCTGCCCTGCACCGCCGGGTACGGCTGGGTCAGCGTGTCGTAGGCGGTCCTCAGGGTCGCCTGCACGGACGGCAGGATCACCGGGTCGTCCTTGACCAGGCTGACGACCTCCCAGAGCAGGGCCGCGAGCAGCAGCCCGAGCAGGCCGTAGCCGACGCGGGACCAGTCCCGGCTGCGGCGGCGCACCGTCCGGACGACGGCGGCCGGCTCGAGCGGGAGGCTCGACACCAGGGGCTCGACGCGCTGGTCGACGCTCACGCGTGCTCCTTCTCCAGGGCCTGGCGCACGCGGCGCTTGAGCTGCACGAACGGCAGGGTCTCGGTGTCGTCGATGCTCCGGGGACGGGGCAGGTCGACGTCGATCACCGCGCGGGTGCGGCCGGGACTGCCGGACATGACGCAGACCCGGTCGCCGAGCAGGACCGCCTCCTCGACGTCGTGCGTGACGAACACGATGGTCGTGCGGTCGCGCTGCCACAGCTCGAGCAGGAAGCGCTGCAGGGCGACCCGGGTGATGGCGTCGAGGGCGCCGAACGGCTCGTCCATGAGCAGCAGCCGCGGCCGGTTCACGAGCACCCGGGCGAAGGCGACCCGGTGGCGCATGCCGCCTGACAGCTCGTGCGGGTAGGCGTCGACGGCGTCGCCGAGGCCGACGGTGTGCAGGAGCTCGCGCGCCCGCTCACGGGTCTCGTCGTCCAGCGCGCCGCGGGCCCGGGGCCCGTAGAGGACGTTGTCGAGCGCCGTCAGCCAGGGGAACAGCATCGGCGTCTGGAACAGCACGCCGCGGTCCGGGCCGGGACCGGAGACGGGCTCGCCGCCGACCAGGACCGCACCGCCGTCGGGCTCGCTGAACCCGGCCAGCAGGTCCAGCAGGGTCGACTTGCCGCAGCCCGACGGGCCCAGCAGGCACAGGAACTCGCCCTCGGCGACGGTGAGGTCGAAGCCGTCGAGCGCGACCCGGCCGCCGCTGCGGCGGGACCCGGCGAACTGCCTGCGCACGCCCTGGACCTGCACCGCGGGCGCGGTCGTGACCGTCATGCGCCGCACCCGTCCTTCAGGGCCTGCTCGACGTAGCTGCTGTCGAGGTGCGCAGCGATCTGCGCACTGGTCGGGACGGTCGGGACGCGGCCCTGGTCCTTGAGGAACTGCGCGGTGAGCGCGTAGGCCTTGGCGATGCGGCCGGTCG
This sequence comes from Frankiales bacterium, assembly GCA_025965495.1. GTDB lineage: Bacteria > Actinomycetota > Actinomycetes > Mycobacteriales > SCTD01 > RYN-122. The sequence continues at coordinate 1,310 of JAOPWW010000077.1, read as the reverse complement.
TGAGGTCGCCGGTCGGGGAGTCCTTGAACCAGGACAGCTGCTGGTCGGCCGGCACGAACGGCAGGACCTTGGTCGCCGGGATGGCCTGCTCGGGGGTCGCGCCGACGAGCTTGCCGGCGTTCGTGATGTAGGTGTCGCCCTTCGCGCCGGCCACCCTGGTCTGGGCCTTCAAGACCTGGCAGACCACCTGCTGGACGACGGCGCGGTGCTCGGCCGCGAAGTCGTCGGTGACGGCGAGGACGTTCAGCGAGGGGAAGCCCAGCTCGGCGATCTGCTGCGCGGTCACGACCTGGCGCGCGCCCTTGGTCTTCTCCAGGTCGAGGGCCTGGGCGATCTCGACGTAGCCGGCGTCGATGCGCCCGGACTTGTAGGCGGCGGCGATCGCGGCCTCGCTCGGGAAGCCGACGACCTTCGTCTTGCCGGTCAGGCCCTTGGTGCTGAGCCAGCCGCGGATCTCGAAGTCCTCGCTGGAGCCCTGCAGCGCGCCGATGCTCTTGCCCACGAGGTCGGCGTCGGTCTTCACCGACGGCGGGACGACGAGCTGGGCGGCGTCGAAGTACTCCGCGAAGACCACCTTGAGCTTCGTGTCGTTGGCGATCGCGCCGACGACGGGCGGGTTGCCGACGCCGGAGACGAAGGGGAACGCCCCGCCGCGCAGCTCGGCCAGGCCGGCGACGCCGGAGTCGATGGGGGTGAGCTTCAGCGTCCCGTCGACCTTGGAGGACAGGTCGTCGTTGCCGGCGACGACGACCTCCGGGCCGGTGGTCGCGCTCTGGAAGTAGCCGACGCCGACCGAGAGGGTGTCGGAGCCCGACGTCGTGGCCGTCTGGCTGTCGGAGGAGCCGCACGCGGACAGGGCGAGGGCGCCGGCGAGGGCCAGGGCGGCGGTGGGACGGACGAGCAGGGGCGTGCGCACGGAGGAGCTCCATCTGGGCAGGGGGAGGAGACCGCGCGGGAGACCGCGCGGCCAGGTGGGTCAGGACGCAGGTGTGCCGGTCAGGGCGCGCCGGGTCAGGGCGCGCCGGCGTCGGCAGCGCGGAGGTGGGGGTCGGTCAGGGGCCGACGGGCGCGTCGCCGCGCAGGGTGATCCGCTGCATGACGCGGCGGGCGTCGCCGTAGTCGCGGTTCGCGTAGTGGGCGGTGCTGCGGTTGTCCCACATCGCCACGTCGCCGAGCGCCCAGCGGTGGCGCACGACGTGCTCGGGCTTGGTGAGGTGGGCGAAGAAGACGTCGAGCAGGCCGCGGCTCTCGGCCTTGGACAGGTCCTTGAGGTGCGTGGTGAAGCCCGGGTTGACGAACAGGCTCTTGCG
>JAOPWW010000031.1 GCA_025965495.1 Frankiales bacterium | reverse complement strand
CGGGCGAGCGTGCCCACCTGGGCCGACGTCCTGCTGTCGACCGCGCCGCCCAAGGAGCGCGAGGACTGACCCCGCGCTCCGCGCGCCAGGCTGGGGGCGTCCCGCCGCCGTAGGCTCTGGAGGTGCTCCGGTCCGCAGTGCGCCGCGTGCCGCACCCGCACCTGGTGCTGCCGCTGGTGCTCGCGCAGATCGTGCTGGGCGCCGTCGTCCTCGAGCAGGCGACCGTGGACACACCTGCGGTCCGGGAGGTCCCCGCGTTCGGCCGCGCCCGGGTCGCCCCGGACCTCGCCCCGGTCGCGGGCGCCGAGCGCGAGGCCGGCGTCCGCGCACTGCTCGCTGCCCGAGGGGCGGCCGTCCGGGACCGCGACCGCGCGGCGTTCCTCGCCACCGTCGACCCGAGCTCGACCGCCTTCCTCGCCCGGCAGGCCGCCCTGTTCGACGCCCTCGCCGACGTCCCGCTGGACGGCTGGGAGTACGTCCTCGACCCCGACCGCGAGCAGCCCCCCGACCCCGCCCTGGACGCCGTCCGCGGCGAGGGCTGGTGGGCGCCCGCGGTCAGCCTGCGCTACCGCCTGGCCGGGTTCGACGACCAGCCCGCCGTCGAGGAGCAGTGGCTGACGCTCGTGCCCCGGGGCGGCCGCTGGCTGGTGGCCGCCGACGACGACTTCGCGGCCACCGGCGCGCCGACCACCCGCGGCTTGTGGGACAGCGGCCCGGTCGTCGGGGTGTCCCGGTCCCGGGTCCTCGTCCTCGGCCACCCCGGCGACGACGCCCTGCTCCGGCAGGTCGCGAGCAGCGTGCAGGCGGCCGTGCCCCGGGTGAGCGCCGTGTGGGGCGAGGACTGGGCGCAGCGCGTCGTCGTGCTCGTGCCGCGCACCCCGCAGGAGCTCGCCGCGCTCGTCCCGCACGGCGGGGACCTCAGCCAGATCGCGGCCCTCGCCACCGCCGACGTCGCGGCCGCGCCCGGCGGGCTCCCCGTCGGCGACCGGGTCGTCGTCAACCCCTCGACCTTCCTGCGGCTCGGGCCGACCGGCCGCCGGGTCGTGCTCACCCACGAGGTCACCCACGTGGCGTCGCGGTCCGCCACGGGGGCCGCGGTCCCGACGTGGCTGGTCGAGGGCCTGGCCGACGTCGTCGGGTACCGCGGCGCCGACGTCCCGCTGTCGGTCGCGGCTCGCGACCTGCAGGCCGACGTCCGGGCCGGCCGGCTCCCGCAGCAGCTCCCCGACGACGACGCCTTCGACGGCGGGTCGCCCTCGTTGACGAGCGTCTACGAGCAGGCCTGGCTGGCGGTCTCGCTGCTGGTCGACCGCTACGGCGAGGCCCGCGCCGTCGAGCTCTACCGGGCGGTGGGCCGGGCCGAGGACGCGGCCGGGGTCGAGCGCGCGTTCGAGGAGCAGCTCGGCACCACGCTCCCGGCCTTCACCCGCGCGTGGCGGGCCTCGTTGCGCGCCCGGCTGCGGTGACCGGCTCCCGGCGCGCGCCCGCCCTGGCCGGGGCCGTGCTGCTCGTCCTCACCGGCGGCGTGGCGGCGCTGTTGCTGCCGTGGACGCCGCTGCCCGGGGCGCACGGGCACGTGGACGTCCTGCGCGACTTCACCCGCGCGCAGCTCGCCCGCGAGGACACCTTCCACGCCGCGCTGCGGCCCTGGTCCTACGCGAGCCTGGTGCTGGGCCTCGGCGTCGCCGGCCTGCTCGGGCTCACGCCGCTGGGCGCCCGCCTCGTGGCGGCCGTCGCCCGGCCGGTCGGCGGCGGCTGGGGCTGGCGGGTCGTGCTGGGGACGCTGGCGCTCGGCGTCGTCGGGCGGGTCGTGACGCTGCCGCTCGACGTCCGCAGCGAGGTCGTCCTGCGCGACTACGGCCTGTCCGCGCAGACCTGGGGCAGCTGGGCGCTCGACGCCGTCAAGGGCACGCTCGTCGGCAGCGCGACGACCGCCCTGGCCCTGCTCGCGCTCGTGGCGCTCGCGCGCCGGCTGCCCCGCACGTGGTGGGCCTGGGGGGCAGGCGCCGCCGCGGCGCTCGTCGCGGTCGGGTCGTTCGCCTACCCGGTCGTCGTCGAGCCGCTGTTCAACTCCTTCACGCCGTTGCCGGCGGGGCAGCTCCGGACCGACCTGCTCGCCCTCGCCCGGCGCGACGGCGTGCCGGTGCAGGACGTCCTGGTCGCCGACGCCTCCCGCCGCACGACCGCTCTCAACGCCTACGTCAGCGGCTTCGGCCCGTCGCGGCGGATCGTCCTGTACGACACCTTGGTCCGGGAGTCCTCCCCGCGGGAGGTCGAGCTGGTCGTCGCGCACGAGCTGGGCCACGCGAAGCGCAACGACGTCGGCGTCGGGACGCTGGTCGGGGCGCTGGGGTCGGCAGCGGGCGTGTGCCTGCTCGGGCTCGTGCTCGGCTCGCCCCGGGTGCTGCGGCGGGCCGGGGTCGACGGACCGGGCGACGCGCGGGTCGTCGCCCTGCTCGTCTTCCTGGTCGCCGCCACCACGCTGGCGACCAGCCCGCTGGTGGACCTGTCGAGCAGGAGGGTCGAGGCCCGGGCCGACGTGCACGCGCTCGACCTCACCCGCGACCCCGCGACGTTCGAGCGGTCCCAGGTCCGGCTGTCGGTGACGAACCTGTCCGACCTCGACCCGTCCCCGTTCGTCTACGGCATGTTCAGCACGCACCCGACCGGCCCGCAGCGGATGCTGCTCGCGCGCGAGTGGGAGCGGCTGCGCGGGTGAGGACCCTGGTCCTGACGAACGACTTCCCGCCCCGGCCCGGCGGCATCCAGGCCTTCGTCCAGGCCCTGGCCGCCCGCCAGCCGGACGGTGAGGTCGTGGTCTACGCACCGTCGTGGAAGGGCGCTCGCGCCCACGACGCCGCCCTGCCGTTCCCGGTCGTCCGGCACCCGACGTCGCTCGTGCTGCCCGTGCCGGACGTCCTGCGGCGGGTGCGGGAGGTCGTCCGGGCCGAGGGGTGCGACCGCGTCTGGTTCGGCGCGGCTGCGCCGCTCGGGCTGCTGGCCCGGCCGCTCGGGCTGGAGCGGGCGGTCGCCAGCACGCACGGGCACGAGGTCGGGTGGGCGCTGCTGCCCGGGGCGCGGCAGGCCCTCGCCCGGATCGGCCGCGACGTCGACGTCGTCACGCACCTCGGCGCGTACACCCGGCAGCGGCTGGCCCGGGCGGTGCCGGCGGACCGGCTGCGGCCGTTGGCCAGCGGCGTCGACACGTCGGCGTTCCGGCCGGGAGCCGGCGGAGCCGACGTGCGGGCGCGGCTGGGGCTGGGGGACCGGCCGGTGGTGGTGTGCGTCAGCCGGTTGGTGCCGCGCAAGGGCCAGGACGTGCTGGTGCGGGCGCTGCCGTCGGTGCAGCGGCGGGTGCCCGGCGCTGTGCTGCTGTGCGTCGGGGGCGGCCCCGACGCCGCCCGGCTGCGGCGGCTGGCGCAGCAGGAGGGGGTGGCCGACGACGTCGTCGTGACCGGCTCGGTGCCGTGGGAGGAGCTGCCCGCGCACTACGACGCCGGGGACGTGTTCGCGATGCCCTGCCGCGACCGGCGCGGCGGGCTGGAGGTCGAGGGGCTCGGGATCGTGTTCCTGGAGGCGTCGGCGACAGGGCTCCCGGTCGTGGCAGGGCGCAGCGGCGGCTCGCCGGACGCCGTCCGCGAGGGCGAGACCGGGACGGTCGTCGACGGGCGCAGCGTGGCGCAGGTGGCGGGCGCCGTCGCCGGGCTGCTCGAGGACCGCGAGCGGGCGGCCGCGTGGGGCGCCGCCGGTCGGGCGTGGGTCGAGCGGGAGTGGCGCTGGGACGTGCAGGCTGCGCGGCTGCGCGGGTACCTCTCGTGAGCGTCCTGCTGCTGGACTTCGACGGCACCCTGCTCGACAGCGAGAGCACCCACCTGCAGTCGTGGGAGGAGGCCTACGCCCTGCACGGGCGGCCCTTCGACCGCGCCGCCTGGGTCGCCGGCGTCGGCGGTCACGGGCACGACCCGTCCGGCCCGCTGGTCGGGCTCGGCTTCGACCCGGACGCACGCCGTGCCCGGGAGCGGGAGCTCGTGCACGCGCTGGAGGTCCGCGCGGGTGTCCGGGAGCTGCTGGCGCTGCCCGGCCGCTTCGCGGTCGTGTCGTCGTCGCCGCGGTCCTGGGTGGTCCCGCACCTCGAGCGGCTCGGCCTGCTGGGCGCCCTCGAGCTGGTCGTCACGCGGGAGGACGCACCCCGGCCCAAGCCCGCCCCGGACCTGTACCTGGAGGCGCTGCGCCGGCTCGGCGTCGACGCGGCGGTGGCGGTCGAGGACTCCGCCAACGGCGTGACGGCGGCCAAGGCGGCCGGGCTGCCGGTCGTGGCCGTCCCCGGTCCGGTGACGGCGGGGCAGGACCTGTCGCTCGCCGACCTGCGGGTCGCGAGCCTGCTCGAGGTCGACCTCCCGGCGCTGTGCCAGGGGCGGCTCACCCTGCTGCCGTCAGCCTGAGGAGACCACCTGCACGATCCGCGACCGCACCTGCGGGTCCTCCCACCGGCGCAGGCTGCGGTGCACCGACCACGCGCACAGCAGCAGCACGGGGGCGGCGAGCGCCGGGGCGAGCAGGACCTCGCCCGTCGAGGCCGCCGACTCCAGCACGACGCCGGTGAGCGCGGCCGGTCCGGCCAGCCGCGCCGAGGCGAGGGCCAGGGCGCCGGGCGGGGCGACTGCGTCGCGGGGACCCC
>JAOPWW010000030.1 GCA_025965495.1 Frankiales bacterium | reverse complement strand
GCCCGTCACGCTGTACCAGGTGCAGAACAAGTACCGCGACGAGGCGCGCCCCCGGGCGGGCATCCTGCGCGGCCGCGAGTTCGTGATGAAGGACAGCTATTCCTTCGACCTCGACCAGGACGGCCTGCAGGCGAGCTACGACGCCCACCGCGCCGCCTACGTCAAGGTCTTCGAGCGGCTCGGCATGGACTACCGGATCGTCTCCGCCGTCAGCGGCGCCATGGGCGGCTCGGCCTCGGAGGAGTTCCTCGCCGTCGCCCCCACCGGCGAGGACACCTTCGTCTCCTGCACCGGCTGCGACTACGCCGCCAACACCGAGGCCGTCGAGGTCGCGGCGCCGCCCGCGTCCGACGCGCAGGCCGGGCCGATGACCGTCGTCGACACCCCCGACACCCCCACCATCGACACGCTGGTCGAGGTGCTGCGCGGGCTCGGGCACGAGCTGACGGCGGCCCAGACGCTCAAGAACGTCGTCGTGAACCTCAAGCACCCCGACGGGCGGATCGAGCCGCTCGTGGTCGGCGTGCCCGGCGACCGCGAGGTCGACCTGAAGCGGCTGGAGGCCAACGTCAGCCCGGCCGAGGTCCTCCCCTTCGAGGGGGGCGACTTCGCCAAGCACCCCCAGCTGGTCCGCGGCTACATCGGGCCTGCCGACGCCGGGAGCGGGGGCCTGGAGGGCGTCCGCTACGTCGTGGACCCCCTGGTCGTGCCGGGCAGCGCCTGGGCCACCGGGGCGAACGAGCAGGGCAAGCACGCCGTCGACGTCGTCAGCGGCCGCGACTTCACGCCGTCGGGCGTGCTGCCGGCGGCCGAGGTGCGCGACGGCGACCTGTGCCCCCGCTGCGGCTCGGCGTTCCGCATCGACCGCGGCATCGAGATCGGCCACATCTTCCAGCTCGGCAAGAAGTACGCCGACGCGTTCTCGCTGGACGTCCTCGGTCCGGACAGCAAGCCGGTCCGCGTGACGATGGGCTCCTACGGCATCGGCGTCTCCCGCGCGGTCGCCGCCGTCGCCGAGCAGTCCTACGACGAGAAGGGCCTGGTCTGGCCCCGCTCGATGGCGCCCGCCGACGTCCACGTCGTCGGGGTCGGCAAGGGCGACCACGCCCCGACGGCGGCGCGGCTGGCGTCCGAGCTGGAGGCGCGGGGGCTCGAGGTGCTCCTGGACGACCGGCCCAAGGTCTCGCCCGGGGTCGCGTTCAAGGACGCCGAGCTGCTCGGCATCCCGACGACGCTCGTGGTCGGGCGGAGCCTGGAGAACGGCGAGGTCGAGATCCGGGACCGTCGCTCGGGCGAGACCCGGACCGTGGCGCTCGACGACGCGGTCGACGCGGTCGTGCAGGAGGTACGCGGCACAGGAGCGACGGCCTGACCCCGGCAGTCCGGCTGCTCGTCGCCGAGGGCGTGCCGCACACCGTCCACCCGTACACCGCCGACGCGCACGCCGGCGGGTACGGCCTGGCCGGGGCGGCGGCACTGGGAGTCGAGCCGGAGCGGATGCTCAAGACGCTGCTCGCCGACCTCGACGGCGCCCTGGTCTGCGCCGTCGTGCCGGTCGCCGGGACGCTCGACCTCAAGGCGCTGGCGTCCGCGCTCGACGGGCGCAAGGCCGTCATGGCCGAGCCGGCCCGGGCGGAGCGCTCCTCCGGCTACGTCGTCGGGGGGATCAGCCCGCTCGGGCAGAAGGCCCGGCTGCGGACCGTCGTCGACGTGGCGGCCGAGCTGTTCGACACCGTGCACGTGAGCGCCGGCAAGCGGGGGCTGTCGCTGGAGCTGGCGCCGGCCGACCTGGTGCGGCTGACCTCCGCCGTCGTCGCGGACGTGGCGCGGTGATCCAGGCCGTGCTGTTCGACTGGGGCGGCACCCTCTCGCAGCACGTCGACGTCGACCTGCTCGAGATGTGGCGAGCCGCCGCGCAGGTCCTCGCGCCCGACGACCCCGACCCGGTCGCCCAGCAGCTGCTCGAGGCCGAGACCGCCTGGTGGCGCACCAACGTCGAGCACGGCGACCGCAGCGGCACCACCGAGGCGCTCGTCCGGTCGGTCGCCACCGCCACGCACCTCGACGTCGAGGGGGCGCTGGAGGCCTACCACCGGGCCTGGGGCGCGACCGTCGCTCACGACCCCGCCGCGGTCGCCGTCCTCACCGGCCTGCGCGAGCGCGGCTTGCGGACCGGCCTGCTGTCCAACACGCACTGGCCCCGGGCCCTGCACGACGCGTGGCTCGCCGACGCCGGCCTGCTCGACCTGCTCGACGTGCGCCTGTACACCTGCGAGATGACGCACATGAAGCCCCACCCCGAGGCCTTCGGCGCGCTGCTGCGCGCGGTCGGTGTCCCCGCGGAGCGAGCCGTGTTCGTCGGCGACCGCCCCCGCGACGACGTCTGGGGCGCGCAGCGCGCCGGGATGCGGACCGTGCTGCTGCGCGGCCGGCCGGTCGAGGCCTGGGACGTCGTCCCGGACGCCGAGCTCGACACCCTGGACGGCCTGCTCGAGGTGGTGGACGCGTGGCGGTAGTGGTGACGCCCGACCCGATCCGGAGCCGCGAGGTCTCCGCCGCCTGCAGCCGGCGCGTCTCCGGGCACGGCCGGCTCAGCCCGGCCCAGGAGCTGGCGCTGCTGGCCGAGGAGGCCGAGCGCGGAGGCGGCAGCGACGTCTACGGCGACGGCGGGCTGGTGACCGAGGTCGAGCAGCAGGTCGCCGCCATGCTCGGCGCCGAGGCCGGGGTGCTGCTGCCGAGCGGGACGATGGCGCAGCAGGTCGCCCTGCGGCTGCACGCCGACGCCCGAGGCCGCCGCCGGGTCGCCATGCACCCGACGTCGCACCCGCTGCTGTGGGAGGACGACGCCCTGCAGGTCGTGCAGGGGCTCGTGCCGACCGGCGAGGACGACGTCGAGGGCGCGGCCGCCTTGCTCGTCGAGCTCCCGCGCCGCGAGACCGGCGGGCACCTGCTGCCGCACACCGACCTCGTCGCGCTCGCGGCCCGCTGCCACGACGCCGGCACGGCCCTGCACCTCGACGGCGCCCGGCTGTGGGAGTGCGCGCCCGCCTACGGCGACGCCTGGTCCGGCCTCGGCGGGGTCGCCGACACCGTCTACGTGTCGCTCTACAAGGGCCTCGGCGCGACCGCCGGCGCCGTCCTGCTCGGGCCGGCCGACCTCGTCGCGCAGGCCCGGGTCTGGCGGCACCGCCTCGGCGGGACGCTCCCCGCGCTCTGGCCGCTGGCGCTGGGCGCCCGCCGAGGGCTGCGCGTCCACCTGCCCCGGATGGCCGAGTACACCGCCCACGCCGTCGCTCTCGCCGACGCCGTGGAGGCGGCCGGGCTCGCCGTCGTCGTGCGCCCGCAGACCCCGCTGCTGCACGTGCTGCTCCCCGGCGACCCGCAGCGCCTCGCCGACGCCCTGCTCGCGGTGTCGGAGCGCAGCGGCGTCTTCCTCGGCACCGGCGTCCGGCCGCACGAGGGCGCCGGCGCGCTGGAGGTGTCGGTGGGGGAGGCCGGGCTGCAGGTCGACCCGGCCGAGACGGCGGCGCTGCTGGCCGAGGCCGTGACGCTGGCGTTCCCGGAGGGCGTGGTCCCGGGAGCCGGAGGTCCGGCACAGGACCCGGACGCGGGCTAGGGGGAGCCGGGCAGCGCCACGGTCGGGGGCGTGCGGCCCTGCCGCCGTCGCCAGCCCGCGGCCCGCACCGCCGTCTCCTGCAGCCCGGCGACGCCCAGGGTGCGCAGGTCCCGGTCGCGGGTCCCGCCGACCAGGGCCAGCCAGCGCTGGCCCAGCCCCTCCTCGAGCCGCACCGCGAGCGCCAGGGCGTCGTCCTGGCTCGCGACCGCGACGTCGTAGGCCGCGAGGGCGACGGGCGGCACGACCCGGCGGTCCCGCAGCCGGGCGGCCAGGGTGTCGCGGCGGGCGCGGTGGGCGTCGAAGGCGGTCAGCGCGGCCGGTCGGGTCTGCGCGTCGAGCCGGCCGCCGAGGGTGCCGTAGCCGTAGACGGCGACGTGCTCGGCCCGGAGCAGGTCGGTGAGCAGCCGGACGTCGTCCGCCTTCCCCCTCATGACAGCGCGACCGGGTGGGAGGCCTCGCTGGCGGCCAGCTGGGCCAGCAGCGCGGCGAGCGGGGGAGAGGCCAGGAGGGCGTCGCGCGCGTGGGCCGTCGCGGTGTCGCGCTCGAGCCGGACGAGCGCGGCCAGCCTGGCGTCCGGGACCCCCGAGGGCCGGGGCGTCGCCGCGGGGACCCC
>JAOPWW010000017.1 GCA_025965495.1 Frankiales bacterium | reverse complement strand
GGCCCCGGCGGGCGGCGCGAGCACGGCCGCGCCGACGACGCCGGCCAGCAGCGCCGCCGCCGCCCACGCACGCAGCACGACGGCTCCTCCACGGACACGGACACGGACACGGACACGGGCACGGACACGGGCACCGCAGGGGACGGCGCGGACGGGAGTGTCCCATCCCCGGCGCCCCCGCGAGGGCGCTCGCAGTCGCCGGCGCCCCCGCGGGGGCGCTACCAGCCCTGGCTGCCCGGGACGCCCTTGAACGGCCCGACGACGTCGGAGGTCACCCAGCCGCCGTAGAAGCCGCCCTCCTGCGGGCGGACCCGCTCGCCGTCGACCGTGCAGGAGTCGACCGCCGCCGGGTACAGGGCGACGGCGTCGCGGAGCCCGGCGAAGCCGGGGGTGGGGTCGGGGTAGGTCCAGGCGGCGCGCTCGGCCCGGACGTCGCCGCCGACGAGCGTCAGGTAGGACGCCACGCCCTTCCACTCGCAGAACGAGGTCCCGGCGGCCGGGGCGAGCGAGCCCGGCAGCCAGCCCTCGCGCGGCAGGTACCAGGTCGGGGGGTGGCTGGTCTCCAGCACGCGCCAGGCCTGCCGGGTGCGGCAGAGCTCCACGCCGCCGAGCACGACGACGACCTCCCTGGCCGACCGCTCGAGCCGCGGCGGCCGCGGGTAGTCCCAGACCGACTCCTGCCCGGGGCCGGGCCGCTCCGGGACCGGCCTCACCGCTTCCCGCGGCCGGAGCGCCCGCCCTTGCCCTTGCTCTTGGCCTTCGCCTTGCCGGCCGCGGCGACCGCTCCGGAGAAGGTCGCCGCGAGGGCGGCCTTGCGACGACGGTTGCGCCGGCGGCGCAGGAGCAGCAGCAGGAGCAGCCCGATCCCGGCGCCCGCGAGGGCCTCGCGGGGCACGTCCGGACCGGTCAGCGCCGGCGGCGCGGAGGGCGCCGTGGGGAACGTCGAGGTCGGCGTGGGCGCGCCCGTGGAGACCGGCGTCGTCGTGAGGTCGAGGTGGTCGGCCTGCACGGCCGTGACCGGCGGCAGCGGGGGGACCGCAGCGCCGACGTCGACGGGCACGACCTGCTCGGACCCGCCCGACAGCCGGTCCTTGGCCCCGGCCGCCGCCTCCTTGGCGTGGCCGGTCTGCTCGGCCACCTTCTCCTTGACCTGCTCGGTCACGTCGCTGACCTTGTCCGCGACCTTCTTCTTCGTGCGCCCGGCCACCCGCTTGGGGCTGACCTTGTCCGCGATGGCGTCGAGGGTCTCCGCGAGGTCCTCGCGGGTCTTCTCGATCTCGGCGGCGAGCACCTCCGGGTCCTTGCTGGTGGAGGGCTTGCGGGGACCGGTGTCCACCGGCTCGCTGCCGTTCGTGCTCGTCACTCGCTGCTCCTCGTGGTCGTGGGACGGGGGTGGTGCGTCTGGTGCGCTGCGGGGTCCGTGCCCGTCGGCCCGGCGGCGGAACCGCGCGCGAGGACCCGTACGGCGTGGTCCTGCGGCGCGGGCCGCGCGCAGGACGGGCGCAGGACGGGCGCACGGCGTGATCCTGGCACTCTGTGCCGGTGACTGCCCGCCTCGCTCCCGGTGACCCTGCCCCCGCCTTCACCCTCCCCGACGCCGACGGGACCCCCGTCTCCCTGGCCGACTTCCGCGGCCGCAAGGTCGTCGTGTACTTCTACCCGGCCGCCTCCACGCCCGGCTGCACGACCCAGGCGTGCGACTTCTCCCTGTCGCTGGCCGACTTCGCGCAGGCCGGCTTCGCCGTCGTCGGCGTCTCGCCCGACCCGCTCCCGAAGCTGGTCCGCTTCCGCGACGCCGAGGGCCTGACCTTCCCCCTGCTGTCCGACCCCGACCGGACGGTCCTCACGGCGTACGGCGCTTACGGCGAGAAGCAGCTCTACGGCAAGACCGTCGTCGGGGTGATCCGCACGACCGTCGTCGTCGACGAGCAGGGCGTCGTGCAGCAGGCGTCCTACGGCGTGCGCGCCAAGGGCCACGTCGCCAAGCTCCGGCGCGAACTGGCAGTCTGAGCAGGCACACCCGGGGCCGTAGCGCTGATGTCCTAGGGTCGAGACCCCGCTGTGGGGGCCGTAGCCCAATGGCAGAGGCAGGCGTTTTAGGGGCGTCCCAGTGCGGGTTCGACTCCCGCCGGCCCCACCACTCCCGCCCTGACCAGGGTCTGCTCGGCCACCTCGGCGATCTGCGTCTGGCCCTGCAGGGACGGGTGGAACCAGTCCGGGGACAGGAACGTGCGGCCGAAGCGCAGGCGGCCGAGCGCGCCGTCGTCCCAGGTGCACCGCGGGCGCTCCGCGCAGACGGCATGCAGGACGACGTCGAACTGCCGCCGCCGGGCGTCGGTCGCGGCCCGGTCGGCCTGCCGGCCGAAGACCGGGGGGCAGATGCCGTGCCGGGCCCACACGGCCCGGGCCGCTGCGACCGGCCGCCCCAGGTCGCCCATCCGGCCGAGGTCGGGCACCGACAGCACCAGCAGCCGGGCCCGCGGCGACGTCCGGTCCAGCACCCCGAGGGCCCGCTCGAGGTCGGCCCGGAAGCGGGGTACCGGCGTCATGCTCGCGACGTCCCTGGTGCAGACGTCGTTGACGCCGATGAGCACGACGACGAGGTCGGCCTGGGTGGCCGCCGCGCGGACGGCCTGCCGGGTGAGAGCGGACGCCTTGGAACCGCTGACCGACAGGTTCTGCCCGACCGGCTGCGCCCCGGTCCGGCGCGCCAGCCGCTGCAGCAGGCTCCGGACGCGCGGGTCGGTCCCGGTGGCCCAGGCCGTCGTCGGGCAGTCGCCGGGGCGGCCGCAGGAGGAGAAGCCCTGCGTGTAGGAGTCGCCGAGCGCGGTGATCGTCAGCGGCCGGGGCGGGCTCGGCACCGGGCTCGCCGTCGGGGCGGCCCGCGGCACGGGCGGGTCTGTGCGGCAGCCGCCGAGCAGGAGCAGGGCCGCGAGGAGCAGGCCGCTAGTAGGAGTCGGCCGCACCGTCGCCCTGCGCGGCCGGGCCGTCCGCCGTCCCGCCGGCCGCCGGCTGGTCCTGCGGGTCGAGCGGGGCGTCGTCGGAGGGCGTGCCGGCGTCGGCGACCTCCTCCTCCGGGCGGGGCAGGGCGTCGGGGTCCGCCGAGACCGGCACGAGGGGCGGGCCGTCGGACGGGGTGGACGACGAGGGCTCGCTCATGCAGGCACCGTAGACGCCTGCCCGGGCCCCGTCGCGCCACGGCAGCAGCGTGCCCACCAGCCGGCCGCCGTCGGGCCGTCCCCGCTCCGCTAGCGTCGTGCCCGTGAAGCTGTCGGTCCTGGTGCCCGTGTACGACGAGGCGCTGACCGTCACGGCGGCCCTGGAGCGGGTGCTCGCGGTCCCGTACCCGTGCGAGGTCGAGGTCGTCGTCGTGGACGACGGGAGCACCGACGGCAC
>JAOPWW010000546.1 GCA_025965495.1 Frankiales bacterium | reverse complement strand
TGGTTCGTCCTGCACGAGATCCTCGGCAAGGGCGACGTCAAGAACTACGACGGCAGCTGGATGGAGTACGGCTCCCTGGTCGGCGTCCCGGTGGACAACCCGAGCAAGGCGGCCGTCTGATGTGCGGCGCTCCTGACCAGGACACCCTCGAGCCGGTCGCCAACGGCGGTCCCGAGGCGGTCATCCAGGGCCGCGTCCTGCGTGACGGCACCCCGCTCGGCGGCGCGTACGTGCGCCTGCTCGACGGCACCGGCGAGTTCACCGCCGAGGTCCAGGCCAGCGCCACCGGCCAGTTCCGGTTCTACGCGGCCGCCGGCGAGTGGACGCTGCGCACCCTGGCGCCCGGCACCAGCCCGGTCGACACCACGGTGACCGCCGCGAAGGGCGCCACCTCCGAGGTCGAGGTCCTGGTCCCGGCCTAGTCCCGCTCGCTCCGGACAGGCCCGTCACCCGCGAGGTGGCGGGCCTGCTCCGTGAGGTCCTCCTCCTCGGCCCGGCGGCGCCGCCGCAGGAGCACGAGGACCAGCCCGATGAGCCCCAGGACCACGACCCCGACGACGCCGAGCAGCAGCGCTCGGTGCGACGACGACGGGCTCGCGGCGGGGGCGGGCTCCAGGTAGACCAGGGTCGCGGCCCGCGTGACCACGCTGCCCTTGCGGCCCTCGAGGACGACGGCGGCGTAGGTCGTGCCCGTGACCGAGCCGCGCACCGTGAAGGTCCGCCGCTCGAGCGCCCGCCCGGGCAGGCGCACCTGCTCGTCGGGCAGCACGACGTAGGGCGAGCTGCCGGCGGCGCCGACGGTGAAGGCGCCGTCGGCCGTGCGGTGCGCCTCGGCCGCGTAGAGCCGGGCCGAGCGCGGGTCGGCCGTGAGGTTGCGCAGGGCGAAGTCCACCTCGCGCGCGCCCGAGCGCGGCAGGCGGACGTGGAAGGCCGTCACCTGCTCGCCGTCGACGACGCCCGGGACGGGCGTGACCTCGATGCCGCCGGTCCCCGCGGCGGAGGCGGGCGCTGCCGGCACGGCGAGCAGGAGCAGGACGGCGACGACCGCCGCCCGCACCAGGCGGGAGGCGGTCGTCGTCATGCGGGGGAGGCTAGACGCGCTACTGCTGGACGAAGGTGAGCGTCAGTGTGCCGTCGTACGTGCCGGCGACGGGGGCGTTGCGCATCGCGCTCAGGGTCGGCGTCGCGTAGTAGGTGCTGGTGATGTCCTTGACGGTGGCGAGCGTCGGGTCGAGCAGGGTCGGCGTGAGGGTGTTGAGCAGCGCGGCCTGCTGGGTCGCCGACAGGGCTGCCACCGCGGTCTGCACCGCGGTGCCCGTGATCGCGTCGAGCGCCCGGGCGAGGGTCGTGGACCCGGTGTCGGTGGCCGTGACCAGCTGGGCGGGCAGGGCGGCGGCCAGGGCGGTCTTGAGCGACGCGACCAGCTCCGACGGCAGGGTCGTCGCGGCTGCGCCGGTCATCACGTTGACGCCGGTCGCGGTGGGAGCGGTGGGGGCGGCCGGGTCGACCGCGGCGACGGCGTCCTGGGAGTAGTCGGCGTTGTCGAAGCTGCGGCCGGCGCCGTTGGTCAGGGCGTTGGGGAGCTTGGTGACGTCGCTGACGGTCGCAGTGACCTGCTTGAGGGCGCCGTCGACGGTGCCGCTGACGGCCGCACCGGAGGGGCCGGCGGCGGTGAGCGCGTTGCACAGCGACAGGACCGGGCCGGTGATCCCGGTCAGGAGCCCGAGCAGTGAGGTCGCGCTGGTGGACAGCCCGAGGGTGGACTTCACGGCGTCGGGCAGGGTGAGGCAGCCCGGGAGCGTGCCGTTGAGCGAGAGCTTCGGCAGCAGGTCCGCCGTCACGCTGTCGGCCGACAGCGCGCCCTTGGACAGCGACACCTGGCTCGCCGGGACCTTGGTCATGACGTCGTGGGTGCCGTTGCCGCGCCGCAGGTAGAGGTTGCTCATCGTCGCGGTCACCGAGTAGCTCTTGCTGAGCGTCTCGAAGTTCGCGTCCCGCACGCGGGTGCGGAACGACTGCGAGCCGGTGGACCCGAGGTCGAGCGTGCCCAGGGGACTGGTGCTGCCGGTCTGGATGACGTCGAACTGCCGCGCGCCGCCGACGGCGGTCAGGGACACGGGGACGTTGTCGGCCATCGCCGGGGCGGCCGTGGTCGCCGCGCAGGCAGCGGAGGCGACGAGCGCGACGAGGGCGGTGCGGCGGCGGAGGGTCACAGGGCGTCCCTGGGGGTCAGTCGGGAGGCGGTCGCCAGGACGGCGGCACCGAGGGCGAGCAGGAGGGCGGCGAGCAGGAGGAGCGGGAGCAGGTCCATGCCGGTGCGGGGCAGCGCGACCGGGACGGCGTGCGGGGTGGCCGTGGTCGACGACGTCGGCGCGGCGGGAGCGGTCGGCGCCGGGGAGGCCGCCGGAGCCGCTGCGGGCACGACGAGCGAGACGCCGAGCCCTTCACCGGTCCGCACACGTGCTCCCTCTGTCGACGACACAGCAGGGATCGGCAGGGGGGGACCGTGATCGCATGGTCGCTTGTGACCATCTGTGACTACGCCGTCTGCCGCGAGCCAGCGGCAGCCGCGCGGACGGGCTAGTAGACGAGCGCCTGCACGCCGTCCTGGAGCACCTCGTCCAGGAACACGGCGGCGCCGGCCAGGCGCACCCCGGGCAGGACGTCGTCCGGGCCGAGGTCGCGCCGGGCGGCGCACTGCGTGCACAGCGTGACGGTGCCGCCGAGCAGGACGGCGTCGCGCAGGTCGGGCAGCGGGGCGCTGTGGGCCAGCTCGACGGTGTGGCCCGCGACGGCCAGCCAGGAGGCCTCCCCGGTGAGCCACAGGGAGGTGGTCACCCCGCTCGCGACGGCCGTGGCCGCGACGGTGAGGGCCTGGGCGCAGCGCTCGGGGGCGTCCGCGCCGGAGGTGGCCTTGACGACGAGGCTGCGGCTCACGCCGCTCACCCTAGGTCCGGAGGCCGTTACCCTCCGCCCGTGCGCCGCCTGCTGCTCGTGCTCCTGCTCCTGCTGCCCGTCGGCGTCGCCGGTGCCCAGACGCCCGAGGGCCCGCAGGGGGTCGGCATCGCGCCCGCCGCCGGCAGCCCGTACGCCAGCGCGAGCGGCACGTTCCTGGAGCTCGGCACGGTCACGCCGGGCAGGGCGGTGAGCGGCACGGTGCTCCTGCGCAACCAGGGGACGCAGGCCCGCACGGTGCTGCTGTACGCCAGCGACGCCGTCCCGTCGCAGGGCGGCGGCTTCGGCTTCACGGAGCGGACCGCGCCGGACACGCAGGTCGGCCGCTGGCTGACGCCGGACCGCACCCGCCAGAGCGTCCCGGCGCGCGGCGGTGCGGAGTTCTCCTTCTCCCTGACCGTGCCCGTCGGGACCCAGGGCGGGGAGTACGTCGGCGGGATCGTCGCGGAGCCGGCCGAGGCCCCCACCGGCGCGGGCGTGCAGACCCTGACCCGGGTGGCGATGGCGGTCTACCTGACCGTCCCCGGCGGAGCCCGCGGTGCGACGCCGGGACGGGGCACGCCGAACGGCAAGGTGGTCCTGACCGCGGTCCGTCCGGGCCACGACGGCGGCCGGTCCTGCCCGGTCGTCTCCTACCGCAACGACAGCCAGCAGGTGCTCGACCCCGAGGTGGAGGTCACCAGCAAGGGCCTGCTGGGCAGCGGTGCCTACCACCGCGACCGCGTCGGGGCGGTCCTGCCCGGCACCTCTGCGACCGTGCGGCTGCCCTGCGTGGACCGGCCCCTCGGCACGAGCACGCTGCGTGTGGTCCTCATGGCCCCCACGGGCCCCCAGGACTACGCGGCGAGTGACCTGTACCTGCCGCTGGCGCTCGTCCTGGCCCTGCTCCTGCTGCTGCTCCTGGTCCTCGCGGTGCTCACCACGGCGCTCCGCGGGCGCCGTGCACGCTCAAACGCGCCGGGTGCCGCGGGTACTGGTCAGGAGTGACTACGTCGTAGATGGCCCCGACGGGCCATGTGCCCGAGGGGTCCGGGAGGGCGACACCTCTTGTGACGCAGAGTGACCAACCCGGTCCCTCTCCCCTGTTCCAGGAGCCCCCCGTGAAGCGCAGCCTGCTCGTCCCCGTCGCCGCTCTCGCCCTCGTCGCGGCCACGGCCGGCTCCGCCTCCGCCGCCAGCGGCACGGGCTCGGCGATCACGACCCTCACCGGCACGACCGTCGCCGGCACGCTGAGCATCGCCGGCACCGGCGCCGCGGCCTCCCTGTCGGGCGCCCCCGGCTCCTACACCTCCGCCGCGGGCGTCACCGCCCTCACGGTCAGCGACCTCACCGGCAGCAGCAACGGCTGGGCCGTGACCGCCACCTACTCCGACATCGCCGGCACCACCCCGATCGGCGGCCAGAACGTCGAGGTCACCGTCGGCGGCGTCGTCCCCGACGTCCTCGGCGGCGTCCTCGCCTCCGCCGTCACCACCGTCACCGACGCCGCGCTCACGACGCCGGTCACCGTCGCCACGACGGGCACCGCCGCCGGCTCGGGCCTCACCGCGATGACCGCCTCCTACAAGGTCCGCCTGCCGGTCACCGCCAAGGTCGGCGACGTCTTCGGCGGCCGGGTCACCTACACCGTCGCCAGCGTCCGCTAGCCGTCCCGGTAGGCTCGGCGGCACCTGCGAACCGAGAGGTGCCCCCCGGTGCTCGAGCTCGTCTACACCCTGCTGCTGGTCGTGAGCTTCGCGATCATCGGGTGGTTCGCGTTCTACGTCGTGTACAAGCTCTACCAGGGCCAGCGCTGAGGCCCTAGGCTCGCCCCCGGTCCGACCTAGGGGGGTTTGTGCAGTGCGGCGTGTCCTGCTGCTCGCCCTCCTGCTGCTCGCCGTCGTCGGCCCGGCCCGGGCCGGCTTCGCCCCCGGGACGCCCGCCGTCCCGCCCCCCGCGCAGCCCCGGGTGGGGCTCCCGGGCTACACCGCCGAGCTCCCCTCCGGCCTCGACGGGCGCCGCTTCGTCCTGCACGTCCCGGACGGGCTGCTCGCCCCGGCCCCGCTCCTGCTCGTCCTGCACGCCTACGCCAAGGACGCCGCGGCGGTCCGGTCCGACTCCCGCCTCGAGGACGTCGCCGACCGTGACGGCTTCCTCGTCGCCTTCCCCGAGGGCGTGCACCGCTCCTGGGACGCCGGCGGCTGCTGCGGCCGGTCCCGCGACGACGCCGTCGACGACGTCGCCTACCTCGACGCCGTCGTCGCCACCGTCCGGGCCCGCGCGCTCGTCGACCCGTCCCGGATCGCCGTCAGCGGGTTCTCCAACGGCGCGATGATGGCCCTGCGGTACGCGTGCGAGCGGGCCGACGTCGTGAGCGCCGTCGCCGTCGTCGCGGGGACGGTGGTCGCGCCCTGCCGCCCGTCGCGCCCCGTCGCGGTCCTCGACCTGCACGGCGCCGCCGACCGGACCGTCCCCGTGCTCGGCGGGACCAACGCGCAGCTGCACGCCGACTTCCCGCCGGTCTCGGCGTCCCTGCAGCCGTTCCGCGACGCGGGGGGCGAGGTCCGCGTCGTCGTCGTACCGCGCGAGGGGCACCACTGGCTGACCGGCGCGAGCGGCGCCGTCTGGGACTGGGTCAGGGACCACCCCCGCACCTAGCCGGACGGCGTGAACACGCGTTAACCTCCGGCGTGGACTTCTCGATCACGCCAGAGCAGCAGGCCCTCTACGCCTCGATGAAGCGCCTGGCGGCCGACGTCGTCGCGCCCGGCGCGGCCGAGCGCGACCGCGACGGCCGCTGGGACCCGGACGTCTGGAAGCAGCTCGCGGCCGCCGGCGTCGCGGGGATGCCGATCCCGGAGGAGCACGGCGGCAGCGGCGGCTCGATCATCGACTGCTGCCTGGTCAACGAGGCGCTCGCCGAGGGCGGCCACGACGGCGGGCTCGGCCTGTCGCTCGGCGCGCACTGGGTGATCGGGACGGTCCCGATCTGGCTCCACGGGACCCCCGAGCAGCAGGCCCGCTGGCTGCCCGGCCTGTGCGACGGGTCGCTCATCGGCTCGTGGGCCTCGACCGAGCCCGAGGCCGGCTCCGACGCCGCCGGCATCCGCACCACCGCCACCCCCGACGGCGACGGCTGGGTGCTCAACGGCACCAAGATGTTCATCACGAACGGCCCGATCGCCGACGTCTGCACCGTCCTCGCCCTCGCCCCCGAGGGTCCGACGGCGTTCATCGTCGACACCACCAACCCCGGGTTCACGGTCGGCCGCGAGCTCGACAAGATGGGCTGCCGGTCCTCCCCGACCGCGGAGATCGTCCTGCAGGACTGCCGGGTCGAGCGCGACTCCCTGCTGGGGACGCCGGGCGAGGCGCTGTGGAAGATCGCCTTCGAGTGCTTCGACTGGGAGCGCACCGTGATGATCGCCGGCTGCGTCGGCGGGATGCGCGCCACCCTCGACGACGCCATCGCCTACGCGAAGGACCGCAAGCAGTTCGGCAAGCCGATCGCCCACTTCCAGGCGGTGGCGCACAAGCTCGCCGACATGGAGATCAACTACCAGGTCGTCCGCAACGCTGTGTACAAGGCGGCCTGGCTCAAGGAGAACGGCCAGCCCCACATGCTCGAGGCGTCCATCGCCAAGGCGCTGGCCGGCAAGCTCGCGGTCGAGAACGCCCTGGAGAACATCCAGATCCACGGGGGCTACGGCTACACCCGCGACTTCCGGGCCGAGCGAGGGCTCCGCGACGCCAAGCTGACCTCGATCGGCGGCGGTACCACTGAGATCCAGAAGCTGATCATCAGCCGGACCATCCTGGCCTGACCTGTCCCGGAGGTGAGGTTCGTCCTCCGGACCTACAGACGCGCCCCGCGACCGGTCGACGCAGCGGTGTCCCCCGACACCTGCCGCCCGAGGTCCGCATGTCCCGCCGCACCGCCCGCCACGCCCGTCCCTCGCGCGCCGCCACCGCCGTCGTCCCGGCCGCCGTCGGGGGAGCGCTCCTGCTCGGGCCGACCGCCGCCTTCGCCGACGGGCTCCTGCCGGGGCTGCCGCCGCTGCCCCTCCCGCAGCCGACGTCGTCGCCCGCCGCCTCACCTGCGCCGGCTCCCTCCGCGTCGCCCGCTCCTTCCCCTGTGGCGTCGCCCAGCCCGTCGGCCTCCCCGACGACGACCCGAGCGGGGGCGGACGCCGCCGGGACCCGCGAGCTGCTCCGCCTCGTCAACGCCCGGCGCACCTCGCTCGGCCTGCCCGCCGTCGCCCTGGACCGCCGGCTCGCCGCGCAGGCCCTCACCCACACCCGCGACATGGTCGCCGCCGGCCGGCTCAGCCACGCCGACTCCCTGTTCACCCGCGCGACGAAGGCGCGCCTGGGTCTGCGCCTGGTCGGCGAGAACGTCGCCTACGCCGGCGACGTCGCCCGGGCGCACCGGCAGCTGCTCGACAGCCCGCACCACCGCGAGATCGTGCAGACCCGCGGGTGGGACGTCGTCGGGCTGGCCGTGGTGCGCGACGACGACGGCGCGGTCTGGGTGACGGAGGACTTCGGGACGCTGCGGGCGGTGGCGCCGTCGGCGGTGCAGCACGCGAGCCCGGCATCGACGCCTGCGCCGGCCGGGTCCGTGCGTGCTCCGGGGTCCGCAGGGGTCGCTGCGTCCCGGCCTGCTGCGGCCGCGTCGGTCGTCCCTGCACCGCGTCCGGTCCACCTCGTGCCGGTGTCCCGCGCCGCCGACCGGGAGCTGGCCCGCCACCTGGGGCCGGTCCCGTCCGGCCCCGTGCTCGCCGCCCGTCTGCGCACCGCCTTCCGCGACGCGCCCTTGGCCCACGCCGTGCCCGCCCGACGCGTC
>JAOPWW010000528.1 GCA_025965495.1 Frankiales bacterium | reverse complement strand
GCAGCCGTTCGGCACGTGCTCCCCCGCACGAGCCCCGACCCGCTCTAGGGTCGGGGCTCGTCGTCGTCTTCCGGAGGTGTGCGCGTGGTCAGCTCGTCGGTGCCCGTCCAGGTCGATCCCGCCGAGCTCGGCTTCGACGCCGCCCGGCTCGCCCGCATCGACGACGTCCTCGGGCGCTACGTCGACGACGGCCGCCTGGCCGGCTGGCAGGTCGTCGTCGGGCGGCACGGGCACACCGTCCACAGCAGCGTCCGCGGCATGCGCGACCTCGAGGCGGGGCTGCCGGTCGAGCACGACACGCTCTGGCGGATCTACTCCATGACCAAGCCGATCACCAGCGTCGTCGCGATGCAGCTGTTCGAGGAGGGCGCCTTCTCCCTCAACGACCCGATCAGCCGCTGGCTGCCCGAGTTCGCCGACATGCGGGTCTTCCGGGGCGGGACGCCCGCGCAGCCGCAGACCGTCCACGCCGCCGAGCCGATCCGGGTCTGGCACCTGCTGAGCCACACCTCGGGCCTGACCTACGGCTTCCTGCACTCCGGCCCGGTCGACGAGATGTACCGCAACGCCGGCGCGGAGTTCAACCCGCCGATGTCTCTGGAGGAGGCGTGCCGGCTCTGGGCCTCGCTGCCCCTGCAGTTCGAGCCCGGGAGCGCCTGGGGCTACTCGGTCGCCACCGACGTCCTGGGCCGCCTCATCGAGGTCCTCACCGGCCAGACCCTGGAGCAGGCGTTCGCCGAGCGGGTCCTCGGACCGCTGGGCATGACCGACACGACGTGGTGGGTCGAGCCCGAGCGCCAGGACCGGCTGGCCGCGCTCTACGTCCCGAACCCCGGCGACGGCGGCCGGGCGGTCCGCTACGACTCCTTCGCCCGCGGGGCCCTGTCCCCGCCGAAGATGCTCTCGGGTGGCGGCGGCCTGATCAGCACGGCCGCCGACTACGAGCGCTTCACCCGGATGCTCCTGCGCGGCGGCGAGCTCGACGGCGTGCGCCTGCTCGGCACCCGCACGCTGGCCTACATGGGTCGCAACCACCTGCCCGGCGGCGGCCTGCTGTCCACCCTGGGCCGCGGCCAGTTCGCCGAGACCGCCTACGACGGCATCGGGTTCGGGCTCGGCTACGGCGTGCTCGAGGACCCGGTCGCGCTCAAGGTCCACGGCTCCCGCGGAGAGATCACCTGGGGCGGCCTGGCCAGCACGGCGTTCTGGGTCGACGCGGCCGAGGGCATCACCTGCGGCTTCTACACCCAGCTCATGCCCTCGAGCACCTACCCGATCAGGACCCAGCTGCGGCAGCTGGTCTACAGCGCCCTGGTCGACTGACCGGGAGGCGGCGGCAGCGGACGCGGCTCCCCCACGCCGCTGCTGCCGTCGTCGTCCGGGCCCGACCGGCTAGAACAGGGCGTTGGCCAGCTGCCGGCGTCCGGCGACCACCCGCGGGTCCTCGGGGTCCAGCACGCTGAACAGCCCCAGCAGGTGGGTCCGGACCCGCTCGCGGTCGTCGCCGGCGGTGACGCGGACCAGGCCCACCAGGCGGGCGACGGCCTGCTCCACGCGGTCGGCGAGCACCTCGAGGTCGGCCGCGGACAGCTGTGCGTCGACGTCGGACGGGTCCGCGGTGGCCCGGCCCAGGACCTCCTGGGGGTCCAGGCCCTCGGTGCGCCGGATGAGGTCGACCCAGGCGCGACCGCCGATCGCGACCGGGTCGCCGGGCTTGCGGGCGAGCAGCGCGTCGTAGGCCGCCTGGGCGGCGTCGAGGTCGTCGTTCGCGATGGCCTCCTCGGCCGCGAGCAGCTCCGGGTCGGCGGGCGGACCCTGGGGCAGGTCGCCGGCCTCCCCACCGGGCCCGGGCAGGCCCGCCTGCTGGGCGGCGGCGAGGACCTGGTCCAGGAAGGACCGGACGTCGCGCTCGGGCAGCGCGCCGGTGAAGCCCTGGATGAGACGGCCGCCGAGCGCGAGCAGGACGGTGGGGATGCTCTGGATCTGCAGCTGGCCCGCCAGGGCCTGGTTGGCGTCGACGTCGACCTTGGCCAGGACCCACGCGCCGCCGTCGGCCGCGGCCAGGCGCTCCAGGACCGGCGACAGCTGCTTGCACGGCCCGCACCAGTCGGCCCAGAAGTCGACCAGGACCGGCACCTGCATCGAGCGCTGCAGGACCTCCTGCTCGAAGGTCGCCTCCGTGACGTCGAGGACGTGGGCCCCGGGCGCGGCCGCCGGGGGGCCGGGAGCGCCCGCCGGGGCCGGTGCGGGGGCGCGGAGCGACGAGAGGTCGACCGCGCCGGCGATGTTGAGGTCTGTCGGCCTGCGCTGCATGTCCTCATCCAACAGCAGCCCCGGTCCGCCGCTTCCCCGTCCTCGACGCGACGGAGCCGCCGGCCCCGGACGGGGACGGCGGCTCCGGTGGGGACTACTTCGCGGCGGGCAGGCCCGGCAGGCCCGGCAGCTCGGGCGCGCAGTACGTGCCGTTGACCGGCAGGGCGGTGCCGTTGACGGTGCCGTCCACGGTGGCGCAGGCGGAGGCGTTCGCGGGGGCAGCAGCGAGGACACCGGCGGTACCGAGGACGGCGACGGCGAGGACGAGACGCTTCACGGAGTTCTCCTTCTGAGGGGCCCGGCCCGGTGGCCGGTCTCCTGGTTGAACGGGCGTCGTGTCAGATCCTCGCGCCCCGTCGCGGACGACTTCTCCGGACGGCGTCGGGCCCGGTGCGCGCCTACAGTCGTGCCATGGCGAGCCGCGCGGGGACCGAGGTGCGCGACACCCGCGGTCGCCCGCTGCGCGACCTGCGGATCTCGGTGACCGACCGCTGCAACTTCCGCTGCCCGTACTGCATGCCGCGCGAGCTGTTCGGCCCTGACCACGCGTTCCTGCCCCGCAGCGAGCTGCTGACCTACGACGAGATCGGCCGCGTCGTCCGCGCCTTCGCCGCGACGGGGGTGACCAAGGTCCGCCTGACCGGCGGCGAGCCGCTGCTGCGCCGGGACCTCTCGGTCCTCGTCGGGATCGTCGCCGGCACCGAGGGCGTCGCCGACGTCGCCCTCACGACGAACGGCTCCCTGCTCGCCGCGCAGGCGGAGGCGCTCAAGACGGCCGGGCTGCGCCGGGTCACGGTGAGCCTCGACAGCCTCGACCCCGACGTCTTCCAGCAGATGGCCGACACGAAGATCCGCCTCGACGCCGTCCTGGACGGGATCGCTGCCGCCCGGGACGCCGGGCTGGGGCCGGTCAAGCTCAACGCCGTGCTGCGCCGCGGCGTCAACGACGACGGCCTGCTCGAGCTGGTCGACTACGCCCGCGAGGGCGGCCACGTCCTGCGCGTCATCGAGTTCATGGACGTCGGCGAGACCAACGGCTGGCTGCCCGACGAGGTGGTCCCCGCCGCCGAGGTCCTGGCCCGCGTGCAGGCCGTGCACCCGATGGAGCCGGTCGGCCGCAGCGAGCGCGGGGAGGTCGCCGAACGGTGGCGCTTCCTCGACGGCTCGGGCGAGTTCGGTCTCATCACGAGCGTCACCAAGCCGTTCTGCGGGGACTGCACGCGGGCCCGGCTGTCGGCGGTGGGCGAGCTGTACACCTGCCTGTTCGCCTCCACGGGGACCGACCTGCGCGCGGTCCTGCGCGGCGGCGCCGACGACGACGCCCTCTACGAGGCGGTCGCCGGGCGCTGGCGCGTGCGCGACGACAACTACAGCGAGGTGCGGGGGCAGCAGCCGACGCCGCCGAAGCCGGAGATGTCGTTCCTCGGTGGCTGAGGGTCGGGGCTGAGCGTCGTGCCTGAGGCTCCGCAGGACTTCTGCGCCTTCTGCGGCAGCCGCCTCGACGACGCCGCGCCCCTGCGGTCCTGCACCTCGTGCGGCCGGGCGGCCTACCGCGACCCCAAGGTCGGCGTCGGGGCGGTCGTGCTCGACGACGCCGGCCGCCTGCTGCTCGTCAAGCGCGGCATCCCGCCGGCGAAGGGCCTGTGGTCGCTGCCGGCCGGCTTCGTCGACGCCGACGAGGACCCGCGGGCGGCCGCCGCCCGCGAGGCGCTCGAGGAGACCGGGCTGGTGGTCGACGTCGGGGACGTCGTCGACGTGTGGGCGGGCGGTGGCGGCCGCGCGTCGTTCTTCCTGGCCTTCCGCGCCACGGTCACCGGCGGGACGCTCCAGGCCGGCGACGACGCCGACGAGGCCGAGTTCTTCGCGCTCGACGCCCTGCCCGAGCTCGCCTTCCCCAGCACCCGGGCCGTCGCCGAGCGGCTGAGCACGCCGGCCTAGAGGCCCCGCTCCACCATGTCCAGGGTGCGGTCCACCGCCTGGCGACGCTGCGCCGCAGGCAGCTGCGCGAGGGCGCCCTCGGCGAGCAGCAGCGCGAGGCCGTGCACCGCCGCCCAGGCCGCCACGCTCGCCAGCGGGCGCCGCTCGGCGGGGAGCAGCCCCTCGACGACGAGGGCGTCGAGGCGCTGCTCGAGCAGGCCGTGCGGGTCCGGCGCCTCCCCGGGCGGCAGGCAGGAGGGGTGGCGCTGGGCGACCGCGAACAGCCCCGGCTGCTCGCTGACGTACTCCACGTAGGCCAGCCCCGAGGCGCGGAACCGCCGGCGTGCGACGTCCGCCGGGTCGCTCCCCCGCACGGCGGCGACCTTGCGGGCGATCCGGTCGGCGAGCTCGGCCCGGGCGACGTCGCCCGTCGCGCGCAGCAGGTCCTCGAGCCCGTCGGGGAAGCGCCGATAGGCCGCCGCGGCGGACACCCCGACCTCCGCGGCGAGCGCGGTGAGCTTGACGGCGTCCGGCCCCCCGGCCCGGGCAGCGCCCACGGCGGCTGCCACCAGAGCGGCGCGCAGGTCCCCGTGGTGGTAGCTCGCGCGGGTCCTCACCCGTCCACTCTGCCACCCAGGTGTTGACACCCTTCACATGACGCGGCATGTTGCTGTCGTTCACATGAGGAGGACGACGTGCACCTGACCTGGACGACGTTCACGCTGCCGGAACCCGCCGTCGCCTGCCCCTGGCAGCCCGAGGG
>JAOPWW010000523.1 GCA_025965495.1 Frankiales bacterium | reverse complement strand
GCCTGCTCGACGCTGCGGGCCTTCCTGCCGCTGCCGCTGACGAGGTAGTCGCGCACGATCAGCTCGCGCTCGCCCTCGACGCCGGCCATCAGCTCCTCGAGCTGCAGGCTGAGCAGCCGGCCGTCGGTGCCGAGCTCGACGACGTAGCCCTCGATCTCGGTGGCGATCCGCCGCACCATCTCCAGGCGCTGGCTGACGGCCATGGCGTCGCGGACCGTGACGAGGTCCTCGATCTCCAGCGCCGACAGGGTCCCGGCGACCTCGTCGAGGCGGAGCTTGTAGCGCTCGAGCGTGGCGAGGGCCTGGTTCGCGCGGGACAGGATCGCGGCGCTGTCGTCCAGGACGTACCGGGTTCCGCCGATGTAGAGGGCGATGATGCGCATCGAGGCGCTCACGCTGACCACCGGGTAGCCGGTCTGCTTCGCGACCCGCTCGGCGGTGCGGTGGCGGGTGCCGGTCTCGTCGGTGTGGATGCTCGGGTCGGGCACGAGCTGGACGCTGGCCCGGACGATCTTGCCGAGGTCGCTGGTGACGACGAGGGCGCCGTCCATCTTGGACAGCTCCCGCAGGCGCTGGGCGGAGAAGTCGACGTCGAGGGCGAACCCGCCCGTGCACAGGCCCTCGACGGTCCGGTCGTGGCCCAGCACGATCAGGGCGCCGGTGTTGCCGCGCAGGATCCGCTCCAGGCCGTCGCGCAGGGCGGTGCCGGGGGCGACGGCGGCGAGGACGGCGCGCAGCTGCTCGTCGGTCGTCGCCACGCTGCCCCTCCCTGGAGTCCGGCGCTCAGTCTAGGGAGCAACCGGGACGGACGACGGGACGACCGCGCCGTGTCGCCGGGGACGGGACCGGGCGGCTCCGCGAGCACAGGTGGTGCGGGAGGGGTGTCGTCTCGCGCAGCTCGATGGTCCGGTCTAGCCGCGGGCGCCGGTCGCGTACCCCCGGAGCGCCCCCAGCGCGCGGTCGAGGTGGTCGAGCTCGACGACGCCGACCCCCGGCGGCAGGGTCTCGAGGCGGGGGATCGCGCCGGGCGGCACGAGGATGCGGCGGTACCCGAGGCGGCCCGCCTCGGCCACGCGCTGGGCCAGCATGCCGACCGGCCGGATGTCCCCGGACAGCGCGACCTCGCCCAGCACGGCGACGTCGGCCGGCATGGGCACCGCCCAGGCGGCCGAGGCGACGGCGAGGCAGACGGCGAGGTCGGCCGCCGGGTCCGACAGCCGCGCCCCGCCCACCGTCGCGACGAACACGTCCCGGTCGAGCTTGAGGTTTCCGGCCCGCTCGGTCACGGCGAGCAGCATCGCGACCCGGCTGCCGTCCAGACCGGTGACGCCGCGACGCGGGTTGGGCGAGCTGTTGAGGCCGACCAGCGCCTGGACCTCGGCCGGCAGGGCGCGACGGCCGTCGACGGCGACGGCGACGGCCGTGCCCGGGACGGGCGTCTCGCGGTGGCTCCGGAAGAGGTCGGAGGGGTCGGGGACCTCGCGCAGCCCCCGGTCGGTCTGCTCGAAGCAGACGACCTCGTCGGCAGGGCCGTACCGGTTCTTCACCGAGCGCAGCAGCCGCAGGCTGGTGTGCTTGTCGCCCTCGAAGGTCAGCACGGTGTCGACCATGTGCTCGAGCGCCCGGGGGCCGGCGACGGCGTTCTCGCGCGTGGACTGCCCGACGAGCAGCAGCGGCAGGCGCCGCTCCTTCGCGACCCGGGTCAGGACCGCCGTCACCTCCTGGACCTGCGACACCCCGCCGGCCCTGCCCTCGACGGCCGACGACGCCATCGACTGGACGCTGTCGACGATGAGCAGGACGGGGTCGTGGGCCGCGACGTGGCCCAGGACGGCGCCGAGGTCGGTCTCGTCTGCCAGCAGGATCCCGGGCGCGGTCGCACCGGTCCGGCGGGCGCGGACGCCGATCTGCTCGACCGACTCCTCGCCGGACACGTAGAGGACCGTCCGCGTGACGTCGCGCAGCGCGAGGTGGTGCGCGACGCTGGCCAGCAGCGTCGACTTCCCGACACCGGGCTCGCCGGCGAGCAGCACGACCTGCCCGGCCACCAGGCCGCCGCCGAGGACCCGGTCGAACTCGGCCAGCCCCGTCGAGGTGCGGGGAGCGGTGTCGGCGACGACATCGGCCACGCCCCGGGCCGGGCGCAGCGGCTCGCTCGCGGCGGCGGTGCTCTTCAGGCCGGGCAGGGCACGCGGCGCGTCGACCTCGACCAGGGAGCCCCAGGCCTGGCACTCGGGGCACCGCCCCTGCCACTTGGCCACCGTGAGGCCGCACTCCCCGCAGCGGTGGGAGGGACGCTCGCGGACGCTCGCCTTGGCCATGCGCAGGACGCTAGCCGCGCCCTGTGACAGGAACGGTCAGCGACGACGTCCCCGCCATGGACAGCCAGCCAGGACGGCTCAGGCGAGACGGCTCAGTCGAGACGCCTCGAGCGAGACGCCTCGAGCAAGACGGCTCAGCCAGGCCGGCTCAGCGGGCGGGCGGCGGGGTCGCGGCGCTGGCGCCGCCGTTCTCGTCCCCGATGGGGTCGCTGGTCGTCTCGGGAGCGTCCGCGCCCGAGGCGCCCTGCGTGGACTCCGGCTCGGGGATGACCTTGCCGGTGGAGTCGGTCTCGGCGACCTTGTAGTCGCTGCGGCTGCTCGGCCGCGGGGCGGCCGTGGAGGTGACCTCGACGGGGACCAGCATCGTCTCGCTGCCGTTGTCGGCGAAGGTCAGCTGCATCTGGACGTACTCGCCAGGGCGGAGCTCGCGGGTGAGGCCGCGCAGGACGAACGCGTACTGGGTCGCCGTCGACTGCCCGGGCAGCACGAGCGTCGTCGGCCTGAGGTCGCTGCCGACCACCGCGACGCCGGTCGCGCCGGTGGAGGTGGCCGACGACAGGGTGTCCTGCTTCGTGCCGTTGTTGACCAGGACGACCGAGACCCGGGCGTCGCTGCCGACCGGGTAGACCTGCGAGGCCGACGTGGGCGCCAGGACCTTCATGTTGCGGACGTCGATGGCGCCGATGGCCTCGTTGGTGGCGTCGGCGGTCGCGCGCTCCTGGTAGGTCTGCGCGCGCAGGCCCGCGCCGCAGCCGGTCAGGCCGACGGCGAGGGCCAGGGCGAGCGCCGCCGGGGCCGTGCGGGCGAGGGTGCGGGACGGCGTGCGGGACGGGAGCGCGGGGCTCACGAGTCCTCCTGGGCAGCAGCGGCGGGGTCGGCGAGGACGGGCAGGTCGGCGGCGATGTCGGCGGGGGTCACGCCCCCCGGGTAGACCACCGGGAGCCGGTCCGCCGCGTCGTACGCGAAGATCACGTTCGCGTGCGCCACAGCGTAGCCAAGGGGTCCGCTGTGGGTGTGGGGGGCCGTCCCGGGTGCGTGCACGTGCTCGTTCGGCTTGCCCGGCAGCGTGGGGACGACACCGTCGCGCTTCGCGGGCGGCACGCCCATCGCGGTCTGGGCGGCGTCGACCTCGGCCTGCGTGCCGGTCAGCCCGACGATGCGGGTGCTGTAGCGGGCCAGCCAGTCGCGCAGGACGCCCGGGGTGTCCCTCTTCGGGTCCGTCGTGACGAACAGGACCTGCACCCGGTCGCGCAGCGAGGCCTTCGTCTGCCGCAGGGCCGTCGCGATGTCGGCCATCGCCGTGGGGCACTCGTCGGGGCAGTGGGTGTAGCCGAAGTACACGAGCGTCGGCGTGCCCTTCGTCCGGGCGAGGAAGTCGTAGCGCCGGCCGGAGAGGTCGGTGAGCGTGAACGAGGGCCGCTGCGGCACCGGCTGGGGCTCGACGCCGTGGTACGCCGCCGCCGCGACCGCCGTCGCAGGCTTCGCCGCCGTCCCCGCGCAGCCGCTGAGCAGCGCCGCGGCGAGCAGGAGGGCGCCGCAGCGGCGGGCCGTCGGGGAGGTCACCGGCCCAGTCTCCCAGAGCACGGCCGTCCCGTCAGACCGGTGTTCGTCACACCGGCCCACGACGGGAGGCCCGGGTCAGACGAGCGACGAGCCGCGCGCGAGCAGCAGCGCGACGTCGACGGCGGCGACCACGAGCACGGCCCGGAACGCGGCGCGCGAGCCCGGCCTGCGCGCCACCGCCAGTCCGGCCCCCGTCAAGCCG
>JAOPWW010000494.1 GCA_025965495.1 Frankiales bacterium | reverse complement strand
ACGGCGAGGCGGGTCCGTCGGCGTCGCGGGCGGTCTCGCTCGACGGCTGCGTGGAGACCGAGGACGACCGCGGCGAGCAGGACTGCGCCGCCGGCGTCGCCGCCGGCGATCGAGGCGACCCAGCCGGCGAAGGGCAACAGTGCGGCCCACCGCTGGACGCCGGCGCGCAGGCCGCTGACACCGAGGGTGAGGAGCCCGACGGTCATGAGGAGGACGCCGCCGAGGAACAGGCCGCCGAGGACGGTCCCGCCGTTCAGGCTGCTGACGGCGCTCTCGACGACCATCAGCGCGGCACCGAGCTGACAGACCCGGACAGCGGCGTGCCCTGCCGCGCCGACCTCCAGCCAGCGAGCGAGGTAGGGCAGCGCGACGGCGAACGCGAGCACGCCGACCGCGAAGGCGGCGTTGAGCAGCTGGGCTGCCGCGTCCCAGTCGGTGTCCCCGACGGGGTGGACGACGGCCAGGACGCCTTCGACGGCGAAGCCGACGGCAGCGAGGACCGCGGTGACGGTGAAGGGGCGAGGTGCGTCCATGGTGTCTCCTGACGTGGTGGGTGTCAGGACTGTCACGGGTCGGGGCGACCGGGCGCGTCCGTCCACGGGACGAACTCGGCGCTCAGAGATCCTGCTGCGGTAGGACGCGCCGGCGGCGGCAGGGGCTCTACGTTCCACAGATGCTGCTCCGCGCACCGGAGGTCGTCGCGCTGTCGGTCGCGGGCCTGGTCGTCGCCGCGTGCACCGCGACCGGGAGCACGTCACCTGCCGGGTTCCTCCTCCTGCTCGCCACGACCCTCGCCGTCGCGGCCTGCGGCGCTCGTTGGCCGCTGGTCCTGACCGGGGACGCCGTCGCCTTCCTGGTCCTGGACCCGCACGCCCTCCGCCTCGGTGACCTCGCCTTCACCGGCGGCCTGTTCGTGGTGGCCTACCTCGCCGGTCGGGCGGTGTGGGCGGGCAAGCACCGGGTCGGCGCCCTGGAGCTCGAGGCGCGAGCAGCAGCGGCGAGGCAGGAGGAGCTCGTCGCCGCCGCCGTCGCCGCGGAGCGGGCAGCCATCGCCGTCGAGCTGCACGACATCGTCACCCACGCGGTGTCGGCGATCGTGGTGCAGGCCCAGGCCGGACGGCGCGGCGACGCGCAGGTCGCGGCAGGAGCCCTGTCCTCGATCGAGCTGAGCGCCCGGTCCGCGATGACCGAGCTCCGCCGGCTGCTGACGCTCCTGGGCGTCGAACCCGGCGCCGACAGCAGGAGCAGGTACTGGCCCCAGCAGCGGGACGTCGCCCTCGGAGCGTCGGTCGCCGTTCTGGGGGAGGCCGAGCTCTGGTCGTCCGAACGCTACGGAGGTCACCTGGTGTGGCCCGGGCCGCGCTGGTTCAGCACGGTCCTGGTCGTGGCCCTGGCCGGTCTGCTGGTGATGCGTCGGCGTCGGCCCGAGGGGGTGGCCGCGGGGGTGTTCGGGCTGCTCGTGGTCGAGGGCCTGCTCGTGGGGTCTGCGGAGGCCGCCACGCTCCCGGTCGTGCTGGCGGTCGCCGCCTTCTCGAGCGCTGCACACGGCGCGCGGTGGCGGGTGCTCCTGCCGCTGGTGCTCGCGGAGTGCAGCGTCTTCGCCGTGACCGACCACCTCGCGCGCGGGTCCTTCGACCGCCTGTGGGTGTTCGCGGTCGCCGCGCTGGCCCTGGGCGTCGGCACGGCGTCCCGGCGGCGCCAGCGGACCATCGTCGTCCTGGAGCTCGAGGCCGCTGCTACCGCTGCCCGGCACGCCCAGCGGGTGGAGCAGGCACTGAAGGCCGAGCGGCGCGCTCTGGCACTCGAGCTGCACGACATCGTCTCGCACGCCGTCTCCGTCATCGTCATCCAGGCGCAGGTAGGCAGCCGCTCCCCGGACTCCGCGGCAGGCGCGCTCGCGGCGATCGAGGCGTCGTCGCGCACTGCCATGTCCGAGCTGCGGCGACTGCTCGTGCTGCTGTCCCCGGCCGACCGCGCCTCGGGGGTGCGACCCACGCCCTCGCTGCTGCAGCTCGAGGAGCTGCTCCTGCGGTGGCGCGCAGCCGGCCTCCACGTCGACCTGCTCACGGACGACCTGCCGCCGCTGCCCCCGGCCGTGGACCTGGCCGCCTACCGGATCGTGCAGGAGTCGCTCACCAACACCGCCCGGCACGCTCCGGGCGCCCGGGTCGAGCTGACGCTGAAGCTCGTCGACGGCCACCTCGAGGTCAGCACCCGCGACTCCGGGCACACCACAGGAGCCACCGGGCAGGGCACCGGTCGCGGACTCGTCGGCATGCGGCAGCGCGCCGAGCTGGTCGGCGGGACGGTGCTCGCCGCCGGTCGAGCCGGCGACGGGTTCGTCGTGCGCGCCCGACTGCCCCTGACGGGGGCTCCGGCGTGATCCGGGTGCTCGTCGTCGACGACCAGGAACTCGTCCGCACCGGGTTCACGCTCATCCTGCAGGCCGAACCCGACCTGACCGTCGTCGGGACCGCCGCCGACGGCGACGACGCCGTACGCCGCTGCCGGGCGCTGACGCCCGACGTCGTCCTCATGGACATCAGGATGCCGGGCAAGGACGGCATCACCGCGACCGCGGAGATCCTGATGCTGCGGCCCGCCCCGCGCGTCCTGATCCTCACGACGTTCGACCTCGACGAGCACGTGTCCGCTGCCCTGCGCGCCGGGGCGAGCGGCTTCGTCCTCAAGGACATCCGTGCCGACGCGCTCGCCGAGGCGATCCGGACGGTGCACGCCGGCGAGGCGCTGCTCGCTCCCTCGGTCACCCGGAGGCTCATCGAGGACTACCTCAGCCGTGCCCAGAGCAAGCCGGTGCGCGACCTCCGGGCGCTGACCGGACGAGAGCGCGAGGTCCTCGCCCTCATCGGGCAGGGCCTGAGCAACCGGGAGATCGCGGGCCGCCTCGTCGTCGCCGAGACCACCGTCAAGACCCACGTCGGACGCGTCCTGGCCAAGCTGCAGCTGCGTGACCGTGTCCACGCCGTCATCGCCGCCTACGACGCGGGGCTCACCTGACCGCGCCAGGAGGACCGGAGGGGCCGACGCCCACGGCGACGTCCGCGGCACGGGGCTGGCGGGAGGTGGCGGTGCGCGCGACGTCGTCGGAACCGGGGTGGCGTCGGTGGCGTCGTAGCCGCATGCGTCCCCCTGCCGCTCCCCTGCTCGTCGCTGTGCTGCTGTCCGGATGCTCTGCGCACGGCGACCAG